>NZ_JBJURI010000079.1:0-752 GCF_046098255.1 Paenibacillus jiangxiensis | reverse complement strand
AGTACGTGGGCGTAGACCCGAAACCGGGTGATCTACCCCTGTCCAGGGTGAAGGTGCGGTAACACGCACTGGAGGCCCGAACCCACGCACGTTGAAAAGTGCGGGGATGAGGTGGGGGTAGCGGAGAAATTCCAATCGAACTCGGAGATAGCTGGTTCTCCCCGAAATAGCTTTAGGGCTAGCCTCGGAAAATAGAGTCGTGGAGGTAGAGCACTGATTGGGTGCGGGGCCCGCAAGGGTTACCAAGCTCAGTCAAACTCCGAATGCCACAGACTTGTATCCGGGAGTCAGACAGTGAGTGCTAAGATCCATTGTCAAAAGGGAAACAGCCCAGACCATCAGCTAAGGTCCCCAAGTGTGTGTTAAGTGGGAAAGGATGTGGAGTTGCACAGACAACCAGGATGTTGGCTTAGAAGCAGCCACCATTGAAAGAGTGCGTAATAGCTCACTGGTCGAGTGACTCTGCGCCGAAAATGTAACGGGGCTAAACACACCACCGAAGCTATGGCTTGATGCTTGCATCAGGGGTAGGGGAGCGTTGAATACGGGTTGAAGGTGTACCGGAAGGAGCGCTGGACTGTATTCAAGTGAGAATGCCGGTATGAGTAACGAAAAGATCTGTGAGAATCAGATCCGCCGAAAGCCTAAGGGTTCCTGAGGAAGGTTCGTCCGCTCAGGGTAAGTCGGGACCTAAGGCGAGGCCGACAGGCGTAGTCGAAGGACAACAGGTGGAAATTCCTGTACCACCGTAA
>NZ_JBJURI010000078.1:0-866 GCF_046098255.1 Paenibacillus jiangxiensis | reverse complement strand
GAACACGACCGTTAAGCCCTCCAGCGCCGATGGTACTTGGACCGAAGGGTCCTGGGAGAGTAGGACGTTGCCAGGCACGAAAAAACCACTGTCGAGTAACGATGGTGGTTTTTTTGTTAGGTTTGTATCACTATGTCTTAGCAATGGTAAACTTACATTTTGAAGGTAACATTTTTGTTACGGAAAAGCCATGTAAACAGGCTATAATTTACTATGGTTCAATCTGCTAAACCTATCGGTCATCTATAGTTTGTTTGAAAAGAGGAGAAGACCGTTTGTTCAGTCAGGCTGGGAAGGAGGGAAGAGCATGCGGCGAAATAAATGGCCTTTGTTTACAATGCTATTGAGTATCGCTGTAGCGATTCTTGCCGGTTGTGGCGCACAAGAACCTTCTTGGACGGCGTTTGAGGGTGCAGCCAACCAAAAGGCATTCCCGGTACCTAAGGAAGCAAATAAAACAGAACGTGCAAGCCAAAGCTCTGAAATAGATTACGTGCGCTATACCCTGCCAGGTATTAAAGAGAGCGATGAAATTCCGGATCCTTATTTGCAGGAAATTGCCGCTTGGGGATGGAAAGAAGAGACCTCTCAATCTTCAGGCAGCCAAAGGGTGTTTCAAAAGGACGGACAGATCGTGCACTTGTCGGTGCATGACGACTTTTTTACAGTTCTGGTACCGAGGGATAAGAAGCCTACGGTCAATGTGAAGACGATTGAAACCACTGAATAACCGGATACTGCTAATTCTGAAACACATCTTTTTGCATAGATAAGAGAGCCCCATTAGGTCAATGTCATTTAGTTAAGGCGCAGGGCCAAAAATCAAAAAAAGAGCAGGTTATCGAAAAGATAGCCCGCTCTTTTTT
>NZ_JBJURI010000077.1:0-1048 GCF_046098255.1 Paenibacillus jiangxiensis | reverse complement strand
AGGGCTCTGACTTCTTGTAAGCACACGGTTTCAGGTTCTATTTCACTCCCCTCCCGGGGTGCTTTTCACCTTTCCCTCACGGTACTGCTTCACTATCGGTCGCCAGAGAGTATTTAGCCTTGGCAGATGGTCCTGCCGGATTCATACGGGGTTTCACGTGCCCCGCACTACTCGGGATCCGTCTCGGAGGGAATACACTTTCGGCTACAGGGCTTTTACCTCTTCTAGCGGGCCTTTCCAGACCTCTTCACCTACCATATTCCTTTGTAACTCCATGTGAGACGTCCCACAACCCCAGGAAGCAAGCTTCCTGGTTTGGGCTAATCCGCGTTCGCTCGCCGCTACTGACGGAATCACTATTGTTTTCTCTTCCTCAGGGTACTTAGATGTTTCAGTTCCCCTGGTATGCCTCTCATTCACCTATGTATTCAGTGAATAGTGACTGCCAATTACGACAGCCGGGTTTCCCCATTCGGACATCCCCGGATCGAAGCTTGCTTACAGCTCCCCGAGGCATTTCGTCGTTCGCCACGTCCTTCGTCGGCTTCTGGCGCCTAGGCATCCTCCGTGTGCTCTTAGTAGCTTAACCATTGCTCATGTACCGGGCTTTCGGCTCTGTTGCTCATCTGTTTCTTGATTGGAATAAACCATTCAGAGGTAGAAACAAACTCACAAAGGATCCTCAATCCCGCTACATTTCGCGCTACCATTTATTCTTCGCTTGTTGACACAAGCTCAGCTAAAAGGAATGTTCTAAAACGCAATGTTTCGTTTCGGTATCCAGTTTTCAAGGTGCAACGCTGTTTCTGTGAAACAGCATCCTGTTTGAAATTCGGTTCATCTCTGAATGAATTTCATGCAGTATTTATTGAGAGTTTGAGCTCTCAAAACTGAGCAACGAGTGAGTTAAAAGCTTTGCGAAGCAAAGCTACTTCGGAAGCCTAAGCTCCGTTATTTGAATGCTTCCGTTGCAGGAAGCGATTCTCCATAGAAAGGAGGTGATCCAGCCGCACCTTCCGATACGGCTACCTTGTTACGACTTCACCCC
>NZ_JBJURI010000076.1:288-1126 GCF_046098255.1 Paenibacillus jiangxiensis | reverse complement strand
TGTGAAGATTCAATAGGTTGTATGCATGGTTCATCCGAACCGGATTTGAGAAACTGGAAATCGCCACCCCCCCAGTTCACTCAAGGAGCCCGGCCGGATGAACACCCATAAGCATGCCCGATTGACCTTCCTACGTCGACTCGAAATGGTCCAGCAATTGATCGCCCATCAAGTTTGTGTGCCTGAAGCGGCCCGCGCCTATGGGGTCACCGCGCCGACTGTGCGCAAATGGCTGGGCCGCTTCCTGGCTCAGGGCCAGGCGGGCTTGGCCGATGCGTCCTCGCGCCCGACGGTCTCGCCCCGAGCGATTGCGCCGGCCAAGGCGCTGGCTATCGTGGAGCTGCGCCGCAAGCGGCTGACCCAAGCGCGCATCGCCCAGGCGCTGGGCGTGTCAGCCAGCACCGTCAGCCGCGTCCTGGCCCGCGCCGGTCTGTCGCACCTGGCCGACCTGGAGCCGGCCGAGCCGGTGGTGCGCTACGAGCATCAGGCCCCCGGCGATCTGCTGCACATCGACATCAAGAAGCTGGGACGTATCCAGCGCCCTGGCCACCGGGTCACGGGCAACCGACGCGATACCGTTGAGGGGGCCGGCTGGGACTTCGTCTTCGTGGCCATCGATGACCACGCCCGCGTGGCCTTCACCGACATCCACCCCGACGAGCGCTTCCCCAGCGCCGTCCAGTTCCTCAAGGACGCAGTGGCCTACTACCAGCGCCTGGGCGTGACCATCCAGCGCTTGCTCACCGACAATGGCTCGGCCTTTCGCAGCCGCGCCTTCGCCGCGCTGTGCCATGAGCTGGGCATCAAGCACCGCTTTACCCGACCTTACCGCCCACAG
>NZ_JBJURI010000076.1:0-232 GCF_046098255.1 Paenibacillus jiangxiensis | reverse complement strand
TCACACCTACCAGAACTCCCAACACCGAGCCGATGCCATGAAATCCTGGCTACACCACTACAACTGGCATCGACCCCACCAAGGCATCGGGCGCGCTGTACCCATCTCCAGACTCAACCTGGACGAATACAACCTATTGACAGTTCACACCTAGGTGTGAAGATTCAATAGGTTGTATGCATGGTTCATCCGAACCGGATTTGAGAAACTGGAAATCGCCACCCCCCCAGTT
>NZ_JBJURI010000075.1:0-1128 GCF_046098255.1 Paenibacillus jiangxiensis | reverse complement strand
CCTGTTGCCCCGGTTGCTCCTGTTTCGCCTGTTGCTCCCGTTGCGCCTGTCGCTCCAGTTTCGCCCGTGGCTCCTGTGGCTCCAGTTTCGCCTGTGGCTCCCGTTGTTCCCGTAGCTCCAGTTTCACCTGTGGCCCCAGTTGCTCCTGTCGCTCCTGTCGCGCCCATTGCTCCCGTTGCGCCTGTGGCTCCAGTTTCACCTGTTGCCCCTGTGGCTCCTGTCGCCCCGGTTTCGCCCGTTGCTCCCATTGCTCCGGTTGCCCCTGTCGCTCCAGTTTCACCGGTTGCTCCGGTAGCTCCCGTTGCTCCTGTGGCTCCAGTTGCTCCAGTTTCGCCTGTTGCTCCAGTTTCACCTGTCGCTCCAGTTTCTCCGGTTGCCCCGGTTGCTCCTGTTGCCCCTGTCGCTCCAGTTTCACCTGCGGCCCCCGTTGCCCCTGTCGCTCCAGTTTCACCTGTTGCCCCAGTTGCTCCAGTTACGCCTGTTGCTCCAGTTTCTCCGGTTGCTCCAGTTTCTCCGGTTGCTCCAGTTTCACCCGTTGCTCCAGTTTCACCCGTTGCTCCGGTGGCTCCCGTTGCTCCAGTTTCACCTGTGGCTCCTGTTGCGCCCGTAGCTCCAGTTTCACCTGTGGCCCCCGTTGCTCCAGTTTCGCCTGTGGCTCCAGTTTCGCCCGTGGCCCCCGTTGCTCCAGTTTCGCCCGTTGCTCCGGTTGCTCCCGTTGCGCCTGTGGCTCCAGTTTCACCTGTTGCCCCGGTGGCTCCTGTCGCTCCAGTTTCGCCTGTTGCCCCGGTTGCTCCCGTCGCCCCAGTTTCGCCTGTTGCTCCGGTTGCTCCCGTTGCGCCTGTGGCTCCAGTTTCACCTGTTGCCCCTGTGGCTCCTGTCGCCCCGGTTTCGCCTGTTGCCCCGGTTGCTCCTGTTTCGCCCGTTGCTCCCGTTGCTCCCGTCGCCCCAGTTTCGCCTGTTGCTCCCGTTGTTCCCGTAGCTCCAGTTTCGCCCGTGGCCCCCGTTGCTCCTGTTTCGCCCGTTGCTCCAGTTGCTCCGGTTGCTCCCGTTGCGCCTGTGGCTCCAGTTTCACCTGTTGCCCCGGTGGCTCCTGTCGCTCCAGTTTCACCGGTGGCTCCAGTTTCACCC
>NZ_JBJURI010000074.1:0-1144 GCF_046098255.1 Paenibacillus jiangxiensis | reverse complement strand
AGGAGCCGTATGCCTTAATTGGGCACGTACGGATCTGTGAGGGGCGTGAGCCGTGAGGTTCACGTCTACTCGACCAGCATGAAATCGGCAAACAGGCCTTGATGTCACTGGGCAAAACGGGGACCCACTGCTGGAGTTGACGCTGAATCAGCAGACGACTTTTTTCTAGCTTTCTTGGAAGAAGGGGATTCGGCCCGCTCAGAGTTTAGTATCCAGAGTGAGACGGGTGTCTATAGGGTATGGTGTTTGGTGTTTGGTATCTGGTATCCGTTACCTGATGCCTGTTGTCTGTTGCCTGTTGCCTCCCCATACAGCTTTGCATGATTATCCCTTTTGTTCAGAGGGTAGGGGGTTGAGGTTTGGGGTTTGGGGTTTGAGGGGGCCCAGGGGAAGGAATAAAGAGAAAAGAGTTACGAAAAAAAAGAGGCAGTTCAAGTGGGATGTTCGGCTTGAAACGGGAACATACGTTTGGTAAAATGAGTAAAAGAACTTATGTTCGTATATTATTGATTCGGGGGTGAGCAGACATGGAAGTCCAAGCGGAAACAGAACTTCAATCCTTTAGCAGTCGTTATCACAACGAGCGGGACTGCATGGAGGCATTGATCGCGATGAAGTGGCCGAACGGCTTCGCCTGCCCGCGTTGCGCTCACACCCGCTGCAGTCGTCTGACTTCCCGGCGCATTCCCATGTTCGAGTGCGTCAGGTGTGCGCATCAAACGTCGGCTTTGGTCGGCACGATTTTTGAACGAACCCATCTCCCCCTGACCAAGTGGTTCCAGGCGCTGGAGTTGTTCCTGCTGCCCGACGGCATCTCGGCGATGCGGCTGAGCCAGGTGATCCAGGTCACCTACAAGACCGCCTGGTTGATGCTACACAAAATCCGCCATGCCATCGGGGAGTTCGATGCCCGGGAGCTGCTCTGCGGAGACGTGAAGGTGAACAGCGACCTGTATGGGCGTAATCCGGCCCGGCCACAGTTTCCTCATCCGCAGGCTTCGGCGGTCGTAGCGGGATGCACGGTCACGGAGTCGGGCGAGCCGGAGCAGGTCAAAATCCGTCTGGTCCCGCAGATGAGGGGAGATGGGAACGGAGCGAAGCGATTCGAACTCGCTGCGTTCATCCATGAACAGGTAGATGTCCG
>NZ_JBJURI010000073.1:0-1216 GCF_046098255.1 Paenibacillus jiangxiensis | reverse complement strand
ATAAACGAAGCGGGAGATCGTTTACCGAGACTTCGGTGCATCCTCCGGTTGTTGTAAAAATCCATGTATTCCTTCACGGCCTGGTACGCTTCCTCAAATGTAAGGAAGGTCTCTTTGCGAAGTAAATCTCGCTCTAGCGTGGCGTGGAAGGATTCAATATAGGCGTTCATATTTGGTGTCTTCGGTGGGATTCGCTCATGGATGACTGCTTCATCTACGCATAAATCTCCGAAGGCTCTGCTAATAAACTGAGGGCCGTTATCGGTTCGAATGATGGGCTTCGAATCTCCCTGGGTCAGACGTGAGTGAAGGGCTGCCTTCACGGCTTCGCACACTTCCTTCGCCCCACAGCTCGAACCGATGTGGTAACCTACAAGAGTCCGATCAAACACATCGATCATATCGGCTATGTAAAAAAACTGGTCGTATCCAGCCACATAGCCGTACTTTATGTCCAACTGCCATAGCTGGTTGGATCCGGTTATCGTATGATTTCTTGCCAAGCGCCTTGGATAATGCACCTTCTTCCGCCGTTGGGGATGGAGGATGCCCAACTTCTTACAGAGGCGGTATACCTTCTTCTTGTTAATGACCAGATCATGCTGAACCCGCAAGCATTCGGTTAACAACAAATAGCCATAGCCGTGCTCCTCACCGGATACCAGTTCCATGAGCCACTCTTCAATCTGTTCGTTGCTTACCCTCTTCCCGGATCGAGTCAGGGAATGTACGGAACCAGGCCGACCTGGACGCGCAGGCATTGTTCCCGGCTCTTTTTTCAGGTCAGATGGTTTATTGCGATGGTAGTAGGTTGAAGAAGCGACCTGAACCATTCGTAAAACGGTGGCTACCGGGTTTCCCTGCTCAATGAACGTTTGGGCGACGTTGAGTTTATCATCGAGGCAGGGTTCTTCTTTTTTACCAGTTCACGCAGAATTTCGAGCTCTAGTTCTTTTTCACCCAGGGCTTTTAACGCACGGTTGTACTTCTCTTCCATCTCTTCCAAGCGCTTAGAATCATCGAGCCGCTCGTCGATCGTTGGGATGGCATCTTCACCAAACGTCTCTTGAAACTCTTTGACCCAGTTCCTTATTGTTTTCGGTGATACGTCATATTTGCGAGCCAGAACCCCCACCTTGATTCCAGCGAGTGCTTCTTGGGCTACTTTATAACGAACTTCTTTAAACGCATTATTTCGTTGTCTCATCTTGTGCTC
>NZ_JBJURI010000072.1:0-1220 GCF_046098255.1 Paenibacillus jiangxiensis | reverse complement strand
CTGGATTGTCAACAGTAAATCAGACAGCTTTTTTAAGGGCCTCTTGGCGGTACTGAACAGGTGTCATGTATCCCAGTGTTCCGTGAATGCGATGCTTATTAAACCAGTTGACGTAATCGTATAGTTCGATCTCCAAATGACGAAGGTTCTGAAATTCCATCTGGTTTATGAACTCGGTTTTCATCACCTTGTAGGTGGCTTCCGCTACGGCGTTGTCATAGGGACAGCCTTTCATGCTCAGAGAACGACCGATCTTAAAGGTTTCCAGAAGCTTGTCTATCTTTTCATTTTTAAATTCACTGCCACGGTCTGTATGAAACCACTGAATTTGACGCAAATCACCCTGTACGGTAGCAAAGGCGCGGGAAATCAGAGCAGCGCCCTTGTTCGGACCTGCACTATGACCGATAATCTCCCGATTGAACAGGTCAACGAGTACGCAAATGTAGTGCCACTGGTGCTGAACCTTCACATAGGTCAGGTCGCTGACGACGAAGCGCTTGGTCTCGGTTTGGTCAAATTCACGATTCAGGATGTTGGCTGTAGCTTCTTCGTTGCATACGGCTTTATGCGGCTTATACTGCGCCACGGTGTACGTGGAAACCAGTCCCTGTTCTTTCATAATTCGGCCAATTCGGCGTCTGGACACCACGAATCCGCGCTCATGGAGCTTGACCTTGATCTTGCGTGTGCCGTAGGCTTTTCGGTTTTTGTGGAAGATATCCACAACCGCTTCGGTCATATCGTCTTCATTGACTCGTTCCTTGGCTTCATAATAGAACGTACTTCTTGCCATTTGTAGGACGTCGCACATTGCTGATACCGAGTATTTATCACGGTTGTTCTGGATGATAGCTACTTTCGTCCCATGATCAGCGCGGCTTGCTTTAAAATATCGACCTCCATCTTCAAACGCTGGTTCTCTTTTCGCAAGGCCATCAGCTCGTTTTCCTCTGAAGAACGATTGTCTTTCTCCTTGAAGGAGCCTGACGTCTGAGCTTGCTTGATCCAGCGATCTAAAGCTGAGGCTGTGAGGCCATATTCCTCCACAATCGCTGCTCTGGATTTCCCGTTCTCATAGAGCTGCACCATTTGCTTTTTAAATTCTGAGGTGAAGGTACGTCGTTGTTGTTTTGGCATTGTAGAGATCCGCTCCTTAACATGATAGGTTTATTCTACAAGCCCTTATTTTTCTTGTCCAATCAAGTGTAGCCGATCCA
>NZ_JBJURI010000071.1:0-1430 GCF_046098255.1 Paenibacillus jiangxiensis | reverse complement strand
GGTAGCGTCAAGAAGTTTGTGTATGGAAGATGTAGGGGTATTCAGTGGGACACTGAATACCGAGATTTTGTAATGTTCTGACTTTATTTTAGGAGGTGGACGTAGCCCAAGCGAAGGCGCGGGAGCTGGGTTTTTATTCCTGAGACAGTCCAGATGCGCCGTAACGTTCCTCAAACAGCTCGCTGAGTCTCTTTGTGACGGCTGTGTCTCCGAACCCGCGAATCACACGATTGGCGAAACGTTCGTTATACTCGATGATTTCCAAGTAAACGATCTTCTCCGCCGCATCGATATTGGTGAGGCTGTTCATCGGCTTCAGGCGCTTACGGAACTCCTTGTTCATGCGCTCGATCGGGTTCGAAGTGTAAATCGCATCCTTGATGAGCGCCGGGTATTTGTAAAACGTTAGAAGTGTAGGTAACTGCTCTTCCCAAGATTGGATTTCCTTCGGATACTTCTTGCTCCACTTGGCCTTGAACGTATCGAACGCAGCTAAAGCCAGATCGCGATCTAATGCGTTGTAAACGGTCTTGAGGCCCTCAATGAAATCCGTCTTGTCCTGTACTCGAATTTTCGGAAACGTAGCGCGTACTTTATGCACCACGCAGTGCTGAACGTCAGCCTTCGGATACACCTCCCGGAACGCGTTGTCGAGGCCCGGTAGGCCGTCGAATACGCCTAGCAGCACTTGCTCAGCACCACGGCGGTACAGGTCTTTGAGGACATCCCGCCAGCCATTGGCACTCTCCTGGCCGCCTACGTAAAAGCCAAGGATTTGGCGATGGCCGTCTTCGTCAATGCCCATGGCAAAATAAATGACTTCGCCGCTCACGTTGCTGCGCTTGAGCTTGACGTACAGTCCGTCGAGATAGATCACCGAATACCGCTTCTTGAGGGGCTGATTTTGCCACTGGTGAATGTCTTCCAGGACGGTAGCGGTGATGTTGCTGACCGTCGTCGGCGAGTAGTGGCTTCCAAACATACTTTCGATGAAACGAGCGACATCGCGGGTGCCCATGCCACTCTTGTACATTTGAATCACGGCCTCCTCCAGCCAGCCGTCCCGGCGCTGATACGGCTCAAACACGTGCGTTTGAAACTCACCAAGACGGTCACGCGGCACTTGCAAATCCTCGATATGGCCGTACTTGGTATGAAGTGTTCTCGTGTAGTAGCCGTTACGGCTATTGTGTCCGGAACGTTCGTCTCCCTGCATGAATCCTTTCATCTCTGCTTTCATGATGGATTCGAGATTTTCTTTTACGAACTGAGTGACAAGATTTTCAAATAGCTCTGAGAGTGTGGTTTCAGGTATAGTATTCATCGAGTAGGGTTCCTTTCTTGGTGACTTCGCAATCCCGAGAATACCCTACTTTTTTATGATCCGACTAGATCACAAATATTGGTACACAAACAATTTTACACCGTCT
>NZ_JBJURI010000070.1:0-1549 GCF_046098255.1 Paenibacillus jiangxiensis | reverse complement strand
CAATGTCATTTAGTTAAGGCGCAGGGCCAAAAATCAAAAAAAGAGCAGGTTATCGAAAAGATAGCCCGCTCTTTTTTTACGCGAAAAAGAAAAAAAGGACTTGATGAAAGTGTATGGCGAAGCCCCTTGGAAAAACAAGGAGGTTACGCCAATGAATGAGTACGCGGATTTGCTAAAAAAAACGCTGACATCCCTCATACGAGAAATGGCAGCCGCACCAGCACCTTATGTCAAACACCCTGAAAAAGACTTTACTCGAAAGAAAAAGCTGTCCTTTGAAACGGTTATGGAACTCCTGATCTCCATGGGCGGCAACAGCATCTATAAGGAACTCCTGGAATCGCAGGGCTATGATGTAAACACTGCAACCACTTCTGCTTTTGTCCAGCAGCGTAATAAAATCCTGCCGTCTGCTGTGGAATGCTTGTTTCATAAATTTACGCAATCGTATACGGATATCAAGGACTACCGAGGGTATCGATTACTTGCCATTGACGGCTCGGATTTGCATATCGCAACCGACCCTACGGATACGGACACCTACTTTCAAAGTCAGCCGAACACGAAAGGCTTCAACCTTCTGCATTTGAACGCAGCCTATGACCTGTGCAACAGACTTTACGTGGATGCGATTGTTCAGCCACGAAGGTTGTGCAACGAAGGAAGGGCGCTGGCTGCTATGGTCGACCGTTCCCCAATCAAGGGCAAAACCATTGCGATTGCCGATCGAGGTTTTGAAAGTTACAACAATTTCGCGCATCTTGAACGCAAAGGGTGGAACTACGTCATACGGGTAAAGGATGTGAATTCCAGTGGTATTCTTTCGAGCTTGCGTTTGCCCGCTGATGGAGAGTTTGATCGGGACGTTCATCTGATACTTACCAGAAAACAAACCAAAGAGGTCAAGGCGCATCCGGAGATGTACAAGTTCCTCCCGTCCAATTCTACATTTGATTTTTTGGATTTACGCGAGAACTTGTTTTACCCGCTTTCCTTTCGGGTTGTTCGTTTCGTCCTGCCGAGTGGCGATTATGAAACCGTCATTACAAATCTTTCTGCTATTGATTTCCCCCCCGATGATATCAAGTCCATTTATCACATGCGATGGAGCATTGAAACCTCTTTCAGGGCATTAAAATACACCGTCGGCCTGACGAATTTTCATGCAAAGAAGCAGGAGTCCATCACCCAAGAGATTTTCGCAAGAATGATCATGTACAATTTCGCTGAAATGATGACCTCGCACGTCGTCATTTCTCAAATGGATAAACGGCACCCCTACCATGTCAACTTCACGGTTGCCGTTCATGTTTGTAGACGTTTCCTGCGCTCACGAGACGATGAACCCCCGCCCGATGTCGAAGCACTGATTCGCAAAAACATTTTGCCGATTCGACCCATTCGCCCAGGGCAGAAGAATACGCGCAAAATCCGCTGGAAATCAGTCGTTAGCTTCGTCTACAGAGTAGCATAATTCGGTTCACATGAACACTTTTTTAAGCGGATATTCCATCTGCTTTGTTTGCTGTACGCTTTTTCCTTGCTTGCA
>NZ_JBJURI010000007.1:0-181572 GCF_046098255.1 Paenibacillus jiangxiensis | reverse complement strand
ATAACGTGAATACCCCGGACAAACCAAGCGAAGAGATTACGATCAAAGACCCGACTCCTGTTCTGGAGTCTGAGAAAACAGCGAAGGACCTCAATGGCGGAACGATTCAAGTCGGCGATGTCATTGAGTATACGATTCGCACACACAACACCGTCGAGGACAGTGTGGTAACGAATCTGGAAATTTCCGACGCTCTGCGCGCTGAACTGCAATATGTGCCAGGCTCGCTGAAAGTGGATGGCGTTGCCGTAACCGATGCGCAGGACAGCGATAAGGGGCATTATATCAACGGTGAAGTCGTTGGCCAATTCGGCGATGTGACAGATACCGACTGGCATACGGTTGTATTCCAGGCGAAGCTGATCGCAGGTCAGAACGGCCAGACCATCAGCAACACCGCTGAAGTAACCGGGGACAACCTGGACGGTTCGAATACGCCGTCTGAAGACATTGTTGTTGGCGGCGGAAGTGGCAGCAACTCCGGCGTTCCGGGAGAACCGGGCAATGGACCTTCTTACGGCGGAACGAACAACCCGGGCTGGGGAGGCTCTGATTCCGGTTCCACAGACTCCGGCCAATCCGGCGGATCTGGCGGTGCTGGAAGCACAGGACAATCCGGCAACTCGGGTGACTCGGTGAACGGCGGAAACTCCGGTAACGGGGATGGCAACGGCAGCAAGCTGCCGGCAACCGCAACGAATATGTACGGTTATCTGCTGGCTGGTGTCATCATTCTGCTTGCAGGCCTGTTCCTGCTCAGAAGAAAGAAAGCTTAAAAGAATACAGCGAACAACAGCTGCCTCTCAAGGTGATTTACTTGAGGGGCAGCTGTTCTTTTTTTAGGAAATTCGCACCCTTCCTTCTATCTTCATCGTGAGCTTCATGGTTTGGACAAAAAAACCATATTTTTCTCTCCTCTCTCTATCTTTTCGTGTTAAGATCATCTTGTATTCTAAAAAAATGTAAATAAGAGGGAATATTTTGAGAGAGTCTGATTAGCCCACATTGAATGCCAAAGAGGTGGGAAAGAACATGTTTAAGACAATAATCGGCTTAGCATTGGCGTCAATATTGCTGCTTCCAGTTGCTGTATATGCATCGGATCAAGTTCCACAGGAGGTAGAGGATGTAATTAAAAAAGACTTGGAAAGGTTCAAGCCATCTTTAGTGGAAAGTAAAAGCTTTAAAATATCCAGGAGGCTTTAATCAAGACAGTAAGGTTATTTATGATAATAGATTAAGCCTTTATGCTTTGGTCACAAATGTTGATGGGAAAGATGTGGTAGTACCATTTGATGAAAGTGTAAGTTTACCGGATTTAGAGCCATTCACCGAGTATAATGCAAGTGAACTCAGAGAAATGCTTATTGCTCAGGCAGAAGCGGAAGCGAATGAAAATGCTGATATTGATCCTGCTGACCGTCCTTCCGGTGGCTCAACAACAGACACCAAGAACACTCCTCCTGCATCAAACACCTCAGAAAATGCAGTTTTACTCTCAGCATCAGTTGGTGCAGCCATAATAGCAGGGGCTGGTTATATGTTGATGAGAAAAAGAAACAGAAAGAATTAGTTCCCGATTCCAGATACCGGATTTATCCAAAATGTATCCTTAAGAGACTGCCCTTCAAGTGAGCATACTTGAGGGGCGGCTTTTTCTTTTGGGTCCAGGATACATTTCGTATACAATTATATGAAAATATTGTCTAAATTTGACTGCTAGATTATACTTGGTTTGCCGGATGGTTAAAAATTGAAATAACCTGCCAGGCAGAAGAGGTGGGGGACACCTTACATGTTTGAGCACAATGAGTCGGGAGGGGGGAGTTCTTTGCACCCGAAAGACAGCCAGAATCGACATACAGATCATCGGGTGAGTACATATTTTTTTGCAGTGCTTTAAAATCGGAAAAATTTGCTTCCCTGTTAAAAAGCACAGTCATCTGAAGAATAACGATATGGAGGGGAAGAGAGTTGGAGAATAACCGCTCCATCAGGCGAACAAGCTTGGTTAAACGTCTTTTTATTGCGTTTTCCGTGTTTATGCTCATCTTTAGCGGATTGCCTGTTGCACCATCGGCATTCACCCCTGCAGCACAGGCGGCGGACAGTCCCTGCTCGGCTCCGGTAGCGCTGCGTAACGGCAGCTTTGAGGGAGGAGCTGCAAGTGGAACGGTAGGCCCCGGAGGCATTTATTTCACGGAAGCTGAAATGCCGCCCTGGAAGACCACGGACGATGCCAACAATGGCGTGAAAACCATTGAGGTCTGGAACTGGGCGAAGAACATGCCTCCATCAGCC
Organism: Paenibacillus jiangxiensis; assembly: GCF_046098255.1. Classification (NCBI taxonomy): domain Bacteria; kingdom Bacillati; phylum Bacillota; class Bacilli; order Caryophanales; family Paenibacillaceae; genus Paenibacillus; species Paenibacillus jiangxiensis. The sequence goes on along the minus strand of NZ_JBJURI010000007.1, from coordinate 179,271 downwards.
AACGCCTGGCCTGCTCCGCCTGATGGCAATCGGTGGGCAGAATTAAATGCCTATGAAAACGGCATGCTGTACCAGGATGTGGCAACCGTACCCGGACAAACCATCTACTGGCGCTTGTCTCATATGGGGCGGGCCGGGGTTGATACCATGCAGCTTCGTATTGGTAAGGCAACTGCTAACCCGTATGATACTGTAGTGCAGCGGCAAATGTCGGATGGCAACAAGGCATGGGGGACTTATACCGGAAGTTATGTCGTTCCGGCGGGCCAAACCGTAACGCGCTTTGGCTTCGAGGCGGTTAGCTCAGCCAACGGAAGCCTGGGAGTCGGCAACTTCCTGGACGATATTTTCCTTGGGACAGCGCCGTGTGTAACCGCAGACAAGACGGTTGCTCCGTCGGGAGATGTCACTGCCGGTACGGAATTAACGTATGCGGTTACTGTCAAAAATCAAGGCGGAGACATCGCGGCGCATGCGAATTTCACCGACGCCATTCCGGCAGGCACGGAATATGTCCCCGGGTCGATGGCCTTGATCAATGGTTCAACCACCACTAGACTGACGGATGCAGCGGATACGGATGCGGGTCATTTTAACGGCAGCCAGATCAGCATCCGGTTAGGTGACCTGCCCAATACGAGCCAATTGCCTAACGGAATTACTGTGCAATTCAAAGTGAAAGTGCAGTCGGATTACACGGTAAAGAGCATTAGCAATAAGGCTCAAATCAGCTATGGCAATTTATTATCAGGCCAGACGGAACAGACAGACAGCAATGTAACGGTGTCTCCGGTTCTTTTCCCTGAGCTTGAATCCAGCAAAACGGCAGTCATTCAGGCAAAAGCGCCTGGCAACTCGGACGCTGCGCATCCCGAAGTGGGAGATACGCTGCAGTACACGATTCAGACCCGCAATACGATTGCCAACAGCGCGGTGAGCAATCTTACCATCTCCGATACGATTCCGGCGGGGCTGGAATATGTGCCGGGCAGTTTGCGTGTGGATGGATCGTCTGTTACAGATGCTGAAGGAGACGATGCCGGTTATTATGCCGGTGGTCAGATTGCGGGCCAGTTTGGCAATGTGACGGGCACAGCCTGGCACAGCGTTACCTTCCTGGTGGAGGTACTGCCTGGCCAAGCGGGTAACGATATTCCGAATACGGCGGCAGTCGGCGGAGATAACGTGGAGGTGCCGGACAAGCCGGGCACCATCGTCAAGGTTTATCCGCGCGCAGCCGATCTGGTGTCTAATAAGACGGCAGTTATTCAGGAAAAAGCGGCCGGCAACACGGATGCGGCACATCCCGAAGTGGGAGATACGCTGCAGTACACGATTCAGACGCGGAACACTATCGCAGAGAGTGTGGTGACCAATCTCACGATCTCGGATATCATTCCTGCAGGACTGGAGTATATCCCTGGCAGTCTAACTGTAGACGGGGCTTCCGTGACGGACGGCGAAGGGGACGACAATGGTCACTATGCCGGCGGTCAGATTGCGGGCCAGTTTGGCGATGTGACGGATACCGCTTGGCATACCGTTACCTTCCTGGTAAAGGTGCTGCCTGGCCAAGCAGGCAAGGATATTCCGAATACGGCGACAGTCAGCGGGGACAATGTCAATACTCCGGACAAGCCGGGCACGACTGTGGGAATTTATCCACGCGTTGCTGTTCTGGAGTCCAATAAAACAGCAGAGCTTCAAGAAAAAGCGGCCGGCAACACCGACGCGGAACACGCTGAAGCGGGAGATACGCTGCAATACACAATTCAGACCCGCAATACGATCGAAGACAGTGTGGTGCAAAATCTCACGATTTCGGACATGGTTCCCGCAGGCCTGGAATATGTGCCGGGCAGCCTGACCGTAGACGGGGTTTCCGTTAGCGATAGCGAAGGGGACGACAGCGGTCATTATGACGGCAGCAAAATTATCGGTGAATTTGGCGATGTAACGGATACCGCCTGGCATAGTGTTACCTTCCTGGTGAAGGTGCTGCCTGGTCAAGCGGGCAAGGATATTCCGAATACGGCGACAGTCAGCGGAGACAATGTCAATACTCCGGACAAGCCGGGCACGAGCGTCGAAATTTATCCGCGCGGAGCTGCCCTGGAGTCCAACAAAACGGCAAGCCTTCTGGAGAAAGCGTCCGGCAACACGGATGCGCAGCATGCCGAAGTGGGAGATACGCTGTTGTACACGATCCAGACTCGCAATACGATTGAAGACGGTGTGGTGCGAAATCTCACCATTTCGGATACGATTCCGACAGGCCTGGAGTACCTGCTTGGCAGTCTGACCGTAGATGGCGTTTCCGTCAGCGATAGCGCGGGAGACGACAACGGTCATTATGCCGGGGGCAAAATTGTCGGCCAGTTTGGCGATGTGACGGATACCCTCTTGCACACCGTTACATTCCAGGTGAAGGTATTGCCTGGCCAGGCGGGCAAGGATATCCCGAATACAGCAGTGGTTGACGGGGATAACGTCGAGACTCCGGATCAGCCGGACACGACGGTCGAAATTTATCCGCGCAGCGCAGTCCTTGAATCCGGTAAAACATCCGAGATTCTGGCGAAAGCATCCGGCAACACGGACACGGAGCACGCTGAAATTGGAGATACGCTGCTGTACACAATCCAGACCCGCAACACGATTGCGGATAGTGTGGTGAACAACCTCACGATTACGGACGAGGTTCCGGCAGAGCTGGAATATGTACCGGGGAGTCTGACTGTAGATGGCGTATCCGTCACTGACAGCGAAGGTGACGACAACGGCTCTTATGCTGGTGGCATAGTGGTCGGCCAGTTTGGCAGCATCTCGGATACGAATTGGCACACGGTTCAATTTAATGCCGTGGTCCGGCCGGGACAAGCAGGCAAGGATGTTATCAATATCGCCCGGGTGAGTGGCGATAATGTGGAGACACCGGACAGACCACGGGAAGAAGTACAGGTCTATCCGCGAAATCCGCAGATTGAATCGGAGAAATCTGTAACGAACGTGGATGCAAGCAAGGCCACGTATGAAGTCGGGGACACGGTGGCTTATACGATTCGTACGAGAGCAGTCGTGAACGACACCTATCTGGAAAATCTGACGATTACCGATACGCTGCCTGCGGGACTGGGGTACGTACCGGACAGCCTGAAGGTGGATGGTATGTCCGTGACGGACTCGCAGGATAGCGATGCCGGTCATTCCGTTTCCGGCGAAGTGTACGGTTCATTCGGTAACGTAGATGATATGAACTGGCATACGCTGGAGTTCCAGGCTATCATTCAGGCGGGATACGACGGCCAGGTGATTCAAAATACAGCGCTGGTGACAGGCGACAACATTAGTCAACCAGGCAAGCCAACGGAGAAAATTGCCGTTGAGGAAGAACCGCCTGTAGTCATTCCGCCGGTAGATCCACCAGTGGAGCCGCCAGTCGATCCACCGGTAAATCCGCCTGTGCAACCACCAGTACCACCGGTAGTACCTCCTGTAGATCCACCGCTAAACCCGCCTGCAGTTCCTGAAGAACCGGGCAACGGAGGTTCAGGCGGTGGCGGTAGTGGTGGTGGCGGAGGTTCGCAAGATGACGACGCTGTCGATCCGGCTTCCCCAGTGCTTGAGTCTGAGAAATCGGCGAAAGATGTGAACGGAGGCAGCGTCGAAGTCGGCGATGTGATTGAGTACACGATTCGCACACGCAACACCGTCGAGGACAGTGTCGTTACCAATCTGGAAATCTCGGACGCCCTGCGTGCCGAGCTGCAATATGTGCCAGGCACCCTGAAGGTGGACGGCGTTACTGTAACCGATGCGCTGGACAGCGACAAAGGCTCATACGTCAATGGCATGGTGAGCGGACAGTTCGGCGAGGTTGCGGATACGAATTGGCATACGATTGTATTCCAGGTCAAACTGGCAGCAGGACAACCCGGTCAAACGATCCGCAACGTCGGTGAAGTGAGCGGGGATAATCTGGACGATTCGGATACGCCGTCTGAAGACATCATCATTGGCGGCGGAAGCGGCAGCAATCCCGACATACCGGGAAGAGAACCGAACGACGGCTCTTCCACTGGCAATCCAAACAACCCGGGCTGGGGAGGCTCTGATTCCGGTTCCACGGACTCCGGTCAATCCGGAAGCTCGGGTGGAACTGGAGGAAGCGGACAATCCGGCACCTCGGGTGACTCGGAGAGCGGAAGCTCCTCTGGCAACGGCGATGGCAACGGCAGCAGGCTGCCGGCAACCGCAACGAATATGTACGGCTATTTGCTGGCTGGATGCCTCATCCTGCTTGCAGGCCTGTTCCTGCTGAGAAGAAAGAAAGCTTAAAAGAATACAGCGAAAAACAGCTGCCTCTCAAGGGAATTTACTTGGGGAGCAGCTGTTCTTTATTTAGGAAATTCGTACCCGGCAGATAAACTCTTAAAACCTCAAACAGATAGATTCCCCGTGGTGAGCCCAATTCCTTCTATCTTCAACGTGGGCCTTCATAGTTTGGATTATTCCTCATCTCTATTTAGCATAAACGAGCAAATCAGACTAATTTCATCGGACATCTATTTCGTGAAAATTCACAAGGAATAAAACCAGCTCGGAGTAAAAAGCACGATACAATATGGTTATTAATAAAGTTAATGAACCCCGTGAAGGTGCATGTTACTCATTAATAATTCTGGGACCAGATACATTTCGTATACAATTATATGAAAATATTGTCTAAATTTGACTGCTAGATTATACTAAATTGGCCGGATGGTTAAAAATTGAAATAACATGCCGGGCAGAAGAGGTGAGGACACCTTACATGTTTGAGCACAATGAATCGGGAGGGGGTAGTTCTTTGCACCCGCAAGACAGCCAGAATCGACATACAGATCACCGGGTGAATACATAATTTTTGAAGTGCTTAAAACCGGAAAAATGGCTTCCCTGTTAAAAAGCACAGTCATCTGAAGTATAACGATAGGGGGAAGAGAATTGGAGAATAACCGCTCCATTAGGCGAGCAGGCTTGGTTAAGCGTCTTTTTATTGCGTTTTCCGTGTTTATGCTCATTTTTAGCGGTTTGCCTGTTGCGCCACCGGCATTCACCCCTGCAGCCCAGGCGGCGGGCAGTCCTTGCGCGGCTCCGGTAGCTCTAATCAATGGTAGTTTCGAGCAGCCGAAAGCAAGAAATGTTGGGGATAAGGGTTCCCCAGGATCCGAAGCATATTGGATGTATTTTTATGAAAATGAGGTCCCGGGTTGGGACACGGACGCCTCTGATAATCGAATACAAATCATGCAAAACTCTAATAAGTTTCTGGGTGGAAGTTTGGGTGGGAATGCTCAAACCATTCCTGTTGTTGCTGCAGATGGGACTCAATTTGCGGAATTGAACGCAAATGAACCTGCAATGTTATATCAAGATGTAGCAACGACGCCAGGTCAAACCATTTATTGGCGACTCGCTCATCGCGGAGAACTTGGGGTTGATACTATGCGGCTTCGTATAGGTTCAGCTGCTACTCCACCGGATAGTCTTCCAATTATTCGACAAATGAGCAGTACATTTAACAAATGGACTTATTATACTGGATCTTACACAGTTCCTACAGGACAAACTGCAACAAGATTTGGTTTTGAAGCAGTTTCAACTTCATCTGGAAGCGCATTGGCTGGTAATTTGTTAGATGATATCTTCCTTGGGACAGCGCCGTGTGTAACCGCAGACAAGACGGTTGCACCTTCGGGTGATGTCACTGCCGGTACGGAATTAACGTATGCGGTCACTGTCAAAAATCAAGGCGGAGACATCGCGGCGAATGCGAATTTTACCGACGCTATTCCGGCAGGCACGGAATATGTTCCCGGGTCGATGGCCTTGATCAAAGGTTCAACCACCACACAACTGACGGATGCAGCGGATACGGATGCCGGTAATTTTAACGGCAGCCAGCTCAGCGTCCGGTTAGCTGACCTGCCCAATGCGAGCCAATTGCCTAATGGAATTACTGTACAATTCAAAGTGAAAGTGCTGTCGGATTATACAGTAAAGCAAATTAGCAACAAGGCTCAAATCAGCTACGGCAATTTATTATCGGGCAAGACGGAACAAACGGAAAGCAATGAAACGACGTCACCGGTGCTTTTCCCTGAACTAGAGTCCAGCAAAACGGCAGCCATTCAGGAAAAAGCGGCCGGCAACACGGACGCGGATCATCCCGAAGTAGGAGATACGCTGCAGTACACGATTCAGGCCCGCAACACGGTCGTCAACAGCGCGGTTAGCAATCTCACCATCTCGGATACGATACCGACAGGGTTGGAATATGTGCCGGGCAGTCTGAGTGTGGATGGTGTTTCCGTGAGCGATAGCGAGGGAGACGACAAGGGTTACTATGCCGGTGGTCAGATCGCGGGCCAGTTTGGCAATGTGACGGACACAGCCTGGCATGCCGTTACCTTCCTGGTGAAGGTGCTGCCTGGCCAAGCGGGCAACGATATTCCGAATACGGCGGCAGTCGGCGGAGATAACGTCAAGGTACCGGACAAGCCGGGCACCATCGTCAAGGTTTATCCGCGCGCAGCCGATCTGGTGTCCAATAAGACGGCGGTCATTCAAGAAAAAGCGCCTGGCAACACGGACGCTGTACATCCCGAAGTAGGAGATACGCTGCAGTACACGATTCAGACGCGGAACACCATCGCAGAGAGCGTGGTGACCAATCTCACCATCTCGGATACGGTTCCCGCAGGATTGGAGTATGTCCCGGGAACTCTGACTGTGGATGGGGTCTCCGTCAGTGACGACGAAGGAGACGATGCAGGGGATTATGCCGGCGGAGGAATTATCGGCCGGTTTGGCGATGTGATGGATACCGACTGGCACACCGTTGCCTTCCAGGTGAAGGTGCTGCCTGGCCAAGCGGGCAAGGATATTCCGAATACGGCGACAGTCAGCGGAGACAATGTCAATACTCCGGACCAGCCGGGCACGACTGTGGGAATTTATCCGCGCGCAGCCGTTCTGGAGTCAAATAAAACGGCAAGCCTTCTGGAGAAAGCGTCCGGCAACACGGACGCGCAGCATGCCCAAGTGGGAGATACGCTGCAGTACACGATTCAGACGCGAAACACGAACACAGACAGCATAGTGACGAACCTCACCATCTCGGATACGATTCCGGCAGGATTGGAGTATGTCCCGGGAACTCTGACCGTGGATGGCGTCTCCGTCAGCGATAGCGAGGGAGATGACAGCGGTCACTATGCCGATGGTCAGATTGCAGGCCAATTTGGCGATGTGACGGATACCGCCTGGCATAGTGTTACCTTCCAGGTGAAGGTATTGCCTGGCCAAGCGGGCAAGGAAGTTCCGAACACCGCTGTCGTTGGTGGGGACAATGTCAATACTCCGGACCAGCCGGGTACGACGGTCGAAGTTTATCCGCGTGCAGCCGTTCTGGAGTCCAATAAAACGGCAGCACTTCAAGAAAAAGCGTCCGGCAATACGGACGCGGATCATCCAGAAGTAGGAGATACGCTGCAGTACACGATTCAGACGCGGAACACCGTCACAGATAGCGTGGTGACGAACCTCACCATCTCGGATATGATTCCGGCAGGATTGGAGTATATCCCGGGCAGTTTGGCTGTGGATGGGGTTTCCGTCAGCGATAGTGAGGGAGACGACAAGGGTTACTATGCTGGTGGTCAGATCGCAGGCCAGTTTGGCGATGTGACGGATACCGCCTGGCATACGGTTACTTTCCAGGTGAAGGTATTGCCTGGTCAAGCGGGCAAGGATATTCCGAATACGGCGACAGTCGGTGGGGACAATGTCAATACTCCGGACCAGCCGGGCACGACCGTCGAAATTTACCCGCGTGGATCTGCTCTGGAGTCTAACAAAACGGCAAGCCTGCTGGAGAAAGCGCCCGGCAACACGGATGCGCAGCACGCAGAAGTGGGAGATACGCTGTTGTACACGATCCAGACCCGCAACACGATGGCGGATAGTGTGGTGAACAACCTCACGATTACGGACGAGGTTCCGGCAGAGCTGGAATATGTGCCGGGCAGTCTGAGTGTGGATGGCGTAACCGTCACTGACAGCGAAGGGGACGACAGCGGCTATTATGCCGGCGGTAAAGTGGTCGGCCAGTTTGGCAGCATCACGGATATGAATTGGCACACGGTTCAATTCAAAGCCGTGGTCCGGCCGGGACAAGCAGGCAAGGATGTTATCAATATCGCCCGGGTAAGTGGCGACAATGTGGAGACGCCGGACAGACCACGGGAAGAAGTACAGGTCTATCCGCGGAACCCGCAGATTGAATCGGAGAAATCTGTAACGAACGTGGATGCAAGCAAGGCCACGTATGAAGTCGGGGACACGGTGGCTTATACGATTCGTACAAGAGCGGTCGTGAACGACACTTATCTGGAAAATCTATCGATTACCGATACGCTGCCTGCGGGACTGGAGTACGTGCCAGACAGCCTGAAGGTGGACGGTATGTCCGTGACGGATGCTCAGGATAGCGATGCCGGTCATTCTGTTTCCGGCGAAGTGTACGGCTCATTCGGTAGCGTAGATGATATGAATTGGCATATGTTGGAGTTCCAGGCCATTATCCAGACGGGATACGACGGCCAGGTGATTCAAAATACAGCGCTGGTGACTGGCGATAACATTGATCAACCAGGCGAGCCAACGGAGAAAATAGCCGTTGAGGAAGAACCGCCTGTAGTCATTCCGCCGGTAGATCCACCAGTGCAGCCGCCAGTTGATCCACCAGTAGACCCACCAGCACCACCGGTAAACCCGCCTGTAACTGAAGATCCGGGTAGTGGGGGTTCAGGCGGTGGCGGTGGTGGCGGAGGTTCGCACGATGACGACGCTGTCGATCCGGCTTCCCCAGTGCTTGAATCCGAGAAATCGGCGAAAGATGTGAACGGAGGCAGCATCGAAGTCGGCGATGTGATTGAGTACACGATTCGCACACGCAACACCGTAGAGGACAGTGTCGTGACCAATCTGGAAATCTCGGACGCCCTGCGTGCCGAGCTGCAATATGTGCCAGGCATGCTGAAGGTGGACGGCATTACTGTAACCGATGCGCTGGACAGCGACAAAGGCTCATACGTCAATGGCATGGTGAGTGGACAGTTCGGCGAGGTTACAGATACGGACTGGCATACGATTGTATTCCAGGCCAAACTGGTGGCAGGCCAACCGGGCCAAACGATACAAAACGTAGGTGAAGTGAGCGGGGATAATCTGGACGATTCGGATACGCCGTCTGAAGACATCATCATTGGCGGCGGAAGCGGCAGCAATCCCGGCATACCGGGAGGAGAACCGAACGACGGCTCTTCCTCCGGCAATCCAGACAACCCGGGCTGGGGAGGTTCGGATTCCGGTTCCACAGACTCCGGTCAGTCCAGAAGCTCGGGTGGAACTGGAGGAAGCGGGCAATCCGGCACCTCGGGTGACTCGGAGAGCGGAAGCTCCTCCAGCAACGGGGATGGCACTGGCAGCAAGCTGCCGGCAACTGCAACGAATATGTACGGCTATTTGCTGGCCGGATGCCTCATCCTGCTTGCAGGCCTGTTCCTGCTGAGAAGAAAGAAAGCTTAACCGGTAAGATGAAAAACAGACTGCCCTCAAGCATGCATTACTTGGGGGTAGTCTCTCCTTTACCTAAAACTTGGTAGGTATGTCCTATTCAAAAACGGGATCTCGTCCAATATCATTATGGCAGCATTATACTTTGTACGATCATAGCAAACCCGTTGATTTGGTTTTCGAGGGCATATGTTTTGCGAGCGTTCCCAAAAAATACACCAATGATTTGCAGGAGGGCAAAACATGAAAACAATTATGATTACGGGTTCATCGTCTGGAATTGGAAAAGCTGCAGCCAGGTATTTTGCAGATCAGGGATGGAATGTGATTGCTACCATGCGTTCACCTGAAAGAGAAACCGAACTGTCGCGGCTGGAGAATGTTTTGGTAACGAGGCTCGACGTTGAACAATTGGAAACGATTCAAGAGGCATTAAGGGCAGGTTTGGAGCGATTTGGCACAATCGATGTCCTGTTAAATAATGCCGGTTACGGAGTTCTGGGCATCTTCGAGGCGGCTTCATACGAGCAAATTCGAAAGCAATTTGAAGTAAATGTACTCGGCCTTATGAAGGTGACCAAGAGCATTCTTCCTCATTTTAGAGCTAATAATAGTGGAATAATCATCAATTTATCTTCAATGTCCGGAAGAGTGGGGCTGCCTTCATTTTCGCTTTATCACTCTACTAAATTTGCAATTGAAGGCTTCACGGAAACTTTATCGTTTGAGCTTGCTTCTCAAAATATCCGGTTAAAACTAATTGAGCCTGGTGTGGTCAAAACGGACTTTTTTGGCAGATCTATCGATTTATTGTCCATTGAGTCTTTGCCAGATTATCAGGAATACTCCCAATCGGTTCAGCCCTTGGTGGAGGCAATCATTAACACGGACAGCGCATGCACTCCGGAAATGGTGGCGGAGACCATCTATCAGGCGGCAACGGACGGTACAAAGCAGTTGAGATATGTAGTTGGAGAAGATGCGAAAGCGTTATTGGAGCTCAGGAAAGAGATCGGCGAAGAAGCTTTCATCCAGCATATCACGCAACAGTTTTCCTGACATCAACCAAATCACAGATACGTCACAAGGTCTCTGGTCCGTCAGAGGCCTTTCTTGCTGTTTCTGGAGCAGGAAAAATTCCTTCCATATCCAAAAACCATAGCATAGATAAACGAGCAAAATTTGCCAAAAAAATTCCAAAAAAATTCCAATAAAAACCAATCAAATGTACCACGGAATACGTTATTTACGCATATGCCCCTACATAACGAAGAAAAGCGAACATTGTCGTATGCTGAAAAATATGGTAATGAAGCCCTATTCCAAAAAAGTAAATATCATGAAACAATATACAATATATTACAACTTTATACTATGTACGATAATGGCAAACCCGTTGAAAGGCGGTGACGCAAAGCTATAGGGACTAAGGCGGATAGTACCACAATCCTCTATGTCAGCCAGTTACCGAATACGTCGGAAACCTCCGTCTATTCATTTTCAGGTAACACCAGATGAAACCAAGAAGGGAGGTTTTTTGTTTGCCCAACAAGCATCGACAACTCGGTTTGTCGAATCAGCAGCTTCTGGATATGTACCGGGATATGGCTCTGGCACGGAAAGTCGACGAACGGCTGGGATTGTTTCATCGTGCTGGAAAAATCCCTTTCCACATGTCTTGTCAAGGTCATGAAGCCGCACAGGTAGGTGCGGCGTATGCACTGGATATGACGAAAGATTTTCTTTGCCCGTATGATCGCGATATGGGCATGGCCATTGTTTTCGGCATGACGGCAAAGGAACTGATGCTCACCGCTTTTGCCAAGGCAGAAGCTGCGGACAGCGGCGGGCGGCAAATGCCTGGGCATTATGGCAGTAAAAAAAATCGTATTCTTTCGACTTCCGGCCTCACTACCACTCATGTCCCGCATGCCGTAGGAATCGCCTTGGCCGGCAAAATACGGGGAGATCATCCTGTCGTGTTAGTCGCTTTTGGAAATGGAGGCAGCCATCGGGGGGAGTTTCACGAAGCAGCAAACTTTGCAGGAGGACACAAGCTTCCGGTCATTTTTTTCTGCGAACAGAACCAGCCCTATGGTCTTTCGGTTCTCTCCTCGAAGCAGACGGTACGTGATAGTGTTGCAGATCGGGCAAAAGCATACGGCTTTCCTGGCATCCGTGTGAGCGGCAATGATCCCCTGGAAGTATACAGGGTCACGAAAGAGGCCGTCGACAGAGCGAACAGAGGAGAGGGTCCTACGCTGATCGAGGCCGGTCTCTACCGCCTGGCTCCTTATCCAAGCGATGACGATGATCAAGGATATCGTTCCAGTGAGGAAATAGAGGAAGCCGAGAAGTACGACCCGCTTGAATCCTTTAGCCGTTATCTCAGAAAATCCGGGATATTGGAGGAACACGCAGAGCAGGAAATTCATGATCGAATCGTCAGGGAAATCGACGAGGCCGCGGAATATGCGGAACTTACCCCAGACCCAGCCCTCGAAGATATCTTTAAACACGTTTATTCAAATTAGGAGAGAATAGAGCCCAACTGCCGAATTGAATGGAATGCCGCAATCGTTAGGAGTCTTTCAGGGAGGGAAACTAATGGATCAGACGATTGAAAAAGAGTTTTTTGAAGATGTTGAAATGAAGATTAATCAAGGCCAATACTCTGAAGCATTAAGTACGCTTTATGATGGATTAAGAGACTTACGTCAACAGTACTCAACAGAAGATTGGACCCAGTTTATCCCCCGATATCGTGAACACTCCATAAGCCATTTTTTCTTGCAAGAACCACTATCCCGTCGAGCATTTGAAAGACCGCGCGGTTATGCAGGTGATCCCATAATGCTGGACCTGCAGTATGACTTTGAAAAGTTGGAATCGTCCCCCTACGAGAATGAAAAATCAGAGATTGCCGATTTTCTATATTACGACTTAAACCGCATGGCTCATGCCAATAATGCTAACCGCGAAAGAAGACGTATCCTTTCCAGCAAAATTAATCAAACCTCAGAACGTGTTGCGAATCCTTATATTCTCTCGGTCGCTTGTGGTCACTTAAGAGAAACATCAGATTGTGCTGCGGTGCAAAACAAAACGATTGGAAAATTTGTCGCCATTGATCAAGATCAGGAGGCTCTTTCGGTTGCTGCAGAAGCCATAAAGGATTTTGGCGAAGCGATCCCAGCCTCAGTTGTTGACATCATCAGAAATAAAGTCCCTCTTCCCACTTTTGATTTTATCTATTCCATCGGTGTATATGATTATCTTCCAGATAAAATTGCTAAACGATTAACGAAAAAATTATTTCAACTGCTCAATCCAGGCGGCCGCTTGTTAATCATTAACTATCATCCGGGCTCTCCCACAATTGCTTATATGGAAGCTGTGATGGATTGGTGGCTCATTTACCGTAATGAGGATCAAATGCAAGAACTATTAGAAGAACTCCCCAAAGAAGATATAAATGATGTGGATATATTTGTGGAAGATCACGAGACAATTATTTTTATGGAAATCGAAAAGCGGAAAGGTGATGACAAGAATGAAGAAAAGTGATGTGCGCAAGCAAATGTCGACTCCATTGGGGGCTCCTGCTTTTCCTGTCGGACCTTATTATTTTCGTAATCGGGAGTATCTGAACATTCTCTATCGTACGGATATGGAAGCTCTGAGACGTGTAGTCCCTGAGCCGCTTGAAATTGATGAACCTTTGGTCAAATTTGAGATCATGTACATGCCGGATGTGACCGGTTTGGGGGCCTATACTGAATCAGGCCAGGTGATACCGGTGAGCTTCAATGGCGAGAAGGGCGAATACCTGCATGCCATGTACGTGGATAATCATCCTGCGATTGCTTCCGGACGGGAGATCAGTGCATACCCGAAAAAACTGGGCTCTCCAAGACTGTACATTGATTCGGACACATTAGTCGGCACGCTGGACTACGGATCTTTACGTGTGGCCACCGCAACAATGGGATATAAACATCAGCCTCTCGATCCGGAGAAGGCTCGTCAAGAGATTATGCAGCCAACGTTCATGCTCAAAATTGTGCCGAGCTATGATGGAAATCCGAAGGTATGCCGATTGGTTCGTGCTCAGATCAAAGATTTGACCATTCATGGTGCCTGGACGGCCCCGGCCAGGCTGCAATTGTTTGCCCATGCGCTGGCCCCGATGGCAGATCTTCCCGTGCTTGAGGTTGTATCCGCATCACATATTGTTACGGATTTGGCGTTATCCCTGCCTGACGTTGTTTATGACTATTTAGCGGAAAGTAGTGATTAAATGAACAGAGTCGTCATTACAGGGATGGGAATTATATCACCGATAGGCAACGATATAGACAGCTTCTGGAATCATTTAATTGCAGGCACATCGGGCATTTCAACGATAGAATCTTTTGATGCATCAGGCTTAGAAAGCCGAATTGCCGGTGAAGTGAAAGATTTCGATGCCGAAGAGCGTTGGGGACGTAAAGAAGCCAGAACGATGGCACGCTTTGCTCAATTTGCGTTAGCCGCCGCAGAACAAGCCTTTGCACAATCCCGATTACAGTTAGAAAATGTCAACCAGGAGCGTTTAGGGGTATATGTGGGCACAGCTGCTGGAGGTATAGATACCATACTGGAAAATGTCGATCTTCTTTACAAGCGTGGATCGAACAGGGTAAGTCCCAATTTGGTGGCCAAGATGTTATCCAATATGGCAGCAACACAAATTTCCATTCGTTTTGGCGCATCAGGCCCTTCCTTAGCCTTCGTAACCGCATGTGCATCTGCAACCATGGCCATAGGCGATGCCTATAGGGTCATCCAAAGAAATGAAGCGGATGTCATGTTTGCAGGGGGCAGTGAAGCTGTTATAAATCAACTTATCCTTGCCAGCTTTAATAACGCAAAAGCCCTATCCACCAGGAATGATACGCCAGCTTTGGCCAGCCGGCCTTTTGCTGAGGATCGCAACGGTTTTGTTATCAGTGAAGGTGCTGGAATATTGATTCTGGAATCTTTGGAGCATGCTTTAAAGAGAGACGCGCCTATTCTTGGCGAGATCATTGGTTATGGATCAAACTCTGATGCGTTTAATATCGTCGCAAGTCACCCGGAAGGAAAGGGTGGGGCTTTAGCGATGAAAAACGCATTGTCAGATGCGGGTATAACTACCGACGAGGTTGACATCATTAGTGCCCATGCGACGAGTACGAAAGTAGGGGATATTTCCGAGTCCATAGCTATTCATCATTTGTTTCAAGAGCGAACTGCAAAAATACCCGTAGTTGCAAATAAGTCGACTATAGGTCATTCACAGGGGGCCGCAGGCGCAATGCAAGCAATCGCTCTATTGAAAACCCTGGAAGAAGACATCATTCCCCCTACCATAAACGTTGATCATCTTGATCCGGAAATAAAGCTGAACGTGGTTACAAAGCAAGAAAACAATAAAAACCTGAATATTGGCATATCGAATTCATTTGGTTTTGGCGGGCATTGTTCTGTTATCGTTCTTAAAAAATACCAATGATTTGTAGGAGGATGAAGAATGAAAACGATCATGATTACGGGTTCATCGTCTGGAATTGGAAGAGCAGCGGCCAAGCATTTTGCTGAACAGGGATGGAATGTAATTGCTACCATGCGTTCACCGGAAAAAGAAACCGAACTGACACGGCTTGATCATGTGCTGGTAACCAGACTCGACGTTCAGCAGGAAGAAACCATTCAAGAAGCCATCAAAACAGGAATAGAGCGGTTTGGGACCATCGATGTCCTCTTAAATAACGCCGGTTATGGCGCTATGGGTATCTTCGAGGCGGCTTCCAACGAGCAAATTCGCAAGCAGTTTGAGGTCAATGTATTTGGCTTGATGGCGGCGATCAAGGCTATTCTTCCTCATTTTAGAGCCAAGAACCATGGATTAATCCTCAATATTTCTTCGATGGGCGGAAAAATAGGATTTCCTTTATTATCCTTGTACCACTCAACGAAGTTTGCAATTGAAGGCTTCACGGAAGCAGTATCCTATGAACTTGCTTCTCAAAACATCCGTTTAAAATTGATTGAGCCCGGTGTGGTCAAGACGGAATTTTTCGGAAGATCCATTGAGCTCTTAACCGATGAGTCTTTAACAGATTATCAAAGATTCACCGAAACAGCTCAGTCGACACTACAGGAATCGGCAATTGCTGCTGATAACATATCCTCACCGGAAGTGATTGCGGAGGCCATCTATCAGGCGGCAACAGACGGAACAAACCAGTTCAGATATGTTGTCGGTGAAGATGCAAAAACATTTTTGAACCACAGGAAAGAGATCGGCGAAGAAGCTTTTGTCCAGCATATGGCCCAACAGTTTTCCTGACATCAGCCAAAATGGCAGCTACATATTAAGGTCTCTGACCGTCAGAGGCCTTTCTTGTTTTTATCGTTACTCTTGAAACGGGTTTTCACCCGAATTGAGAAAAATTCCTTCTATATATATATGGCTCAATCACAAAAAATGCATATAGCTGCAAGTGTGGTTTTAACAACTGTTTTTTTACCTGAAAAATACAGATGAAATGTGCCAAAATGCTGATGTATCAAATAAAATTTCTGTCAAAGTATCCGAATTTGCTCATGCTTTGTTTTGGGACTTATGACAAATTACACATGTTTAGGTAAAAATATTGTCTAAATTTGGATGCTCGATTATACTAAACGTGATAATTGTTAAAATTTGAAATAGAATGCCCGTGAAAGGTGGTGACAAATTCGGACGAGCGGCGGCAATTTCGATCATAGCAGCTTGAGGAGAGGATCTAAATACATCGCAACAAGAGCTTTCTTACTGGAAAATAGGGAGGACAACCATGAAAAGAAAAATCAAAATAGGCAGTAAGAGTCTGAAAATTTTGCTGGCTTTTTGTATCATCTCGTACATTCCATTTTTTCCTTTAAACCATCAAAGTGCCAATGCAGCAGAGGGCAACTGGTTGACTTACAAATTTGATGGATTCTCCGATGCAACGATCAATCAATTTACCGTAAATGGTGCTGCCGAAGTTCCTGGTGGGGCGGATTTTATAAGGCTGACCCCGGCAGTTACAAGCCAAATGGGGACAGCTTTTCACAACAAGGCGCTTTGTCCCAGATATAATTATTCATTCAGTACAGCCTTTTCATTTAATATTAGTAATGTAGGCGCTGGGGGTGCAAGCGACGGTTTGACCTTTACGGTCCAGGGTGGTACAACATCCGACCCGGGGTCCATTGGTGGCAGTTTGGGATTTCACAATATTTCACCCAGTTTTACTGTCAAATATGATACCTTCCTAAATCCGGGCTCCGATCCTTCTGCCAACTATATTGGCATTGCTGAGAATGGGGCTTACCTGAATCAGCCCGGTTGGTATACTGATTTGGATCAGTATAATACCGCGAATGGTACCAATTATGCATTATCTAACGGAACCCAGTATTATACATGGATCGACTATGATGGTGTATCCCAGAATGTTCAGGTTCGTCTGGGTACTTCGCCGGATCGGGCGAGTTCTGACAAAATACTGGATGTGAATAACATAGACCTTGGCGCCAAATTTGATGGAAAGCCTTTTCATGCCGGTTTTACCGCGGCAACAGGGTCCCCAAATTACGAGACTCATGATATCAATAGCTGGTATTTTGTAAATGAATACGCACCTATTGAGACGCTTGATCCGCAAAATGATTACATAGTGAACCGGCCGCCGACCATGTCAGATGACACACAGACGACGACGGTGAACACTCCGCTCCCGGGACAAGCAGGCGGTACGGACCCGGATAGTGACAGCTTAACCTATCAAGCTGGTACCCAGCCAAGTAATGGCACGATATCCGTTAATACCGACGGAACCTGGATCTATACTCCGGCTCCGGGCTTTATTGGTGAGGATAGCTTCACCGTGATTGTGAATGACGGCAAATGCGAAACGACAGAAGCAACGACTACCGTTAAAGTGGAGCCGCCAGCCAACCAGCCTCCGATAGTTCAGGAAGGCAATGTAACGACAGAAAAAAATACTCCCGTCTCAGACGCGGTCTATGCGGCAGACCCGGACGGAGATCCTTTGACATTTACCAAAGGATCGGATCCGGAGCACGGGGATGTTACGGTGAATCCTGACGGAACCTGGACGTATACGCCCGACCCGGACTTTGTTGGCGAGGATAGCTTCACCGTGATTGTGGATGACGGCAAAGGCGGTCAAACGGAGGTTACAATCAACGTTGGTGTGGGAGAGCCATCGGCTCCGCCAGCCAATCATCCTCCACTGGCTGCGGGTGATAATGTAACAACAGAAAAAGATACTTCTGTGTCGGACTCCGTATATGGAACGGACCCGGATGGGGACCCTCTGACATTTACCAAAGGTAATGATCCGGAGCACGGGGAAGTTACAGTTAACCCGGATGGAACCTGGACCTATACCCCTGACTCTGGCTTTGTCGGCGAGGATAGCTTCACCGTGATCGTGGATGACGGCAAAGGCGGTAAGACGGAGGTCACGATTACCGTCGGTGTAACGGAACCAACTGCTCCGCCAGCTAACCAACCTCCAACCGCTTCAGTTGACAAAACAACGACGGACAAAGGTAAATCCGTATCTGGTGCGGTCTATGGAACAGACCCGGATGGAGATCCATTGACATACACCAAAGGCAAGGATCCGGAGCACGGGGAAGTTACGGTGAACCCCGACGGAACCTGGACCTATACCCCTGACCCTGGCTTTGTCGGAGAGGATAGCTTCACCGTGATCGTGGATGACGGCAAAGGCGGTAAGACGGAGGTCACGATTACAGTCGGTGTAACGGATAATGGAGGTTCCGGCGGTTCCGGTGGCGGAGGAGGCGGCGGTTCGTCGAATGACGACAACGATGATTCCCGCTCCCCTCAGCTTGAATCTGAAAAAACTGCGGTGGATGTAAACGGAGGCAGCATCGAAGTCGGCGATACGATCGAGTATACGATCCGCGCCCGCAACACCGTTTCGAGCAGCCAAGTCACGAACATGACGATCTCGGACGACCTGCCAGAACAGCTGGAGTACGTACCGGGTACGATGAAAGTAGATGGCGTGTCCGTAACAGATAGCAATGACAGCGACAAAGGCAAGTATGTGGAGGGCACTGTGACAGGCAGCTTCGGTACTGTGACGGATACGGACTGGCATACGGTAGTGTTCCAAGCGAAGATTACCAAGGGAGAGAAAGGCGGCAAGATCGAGAACGTTGGTGAAGTCAGCGGGGGGAATGTAGGCACTCCTGACAAGCCAAGCGAAGAGATTACGATCAACGACCCGGCTCCTGTCCTGGAGTCCGAAAAAGCTGCGAAGGACCTCAATGGCGGTACAATTCAGGTCGGCGATGTGATCGAGTACACGATCCGAACCCGCAACACCGTGGAAGACAGTGTCGTTGAGAAACTGGAGATTTCGGACGCACTTCGCGCTGAATTGCAATATGTGCCTGGTACGCTGAAGGTGGACGGGGTTACCGTAACGGATGCTCAGGACAGCGATAAGGGGCATTATGTTAACAGTGAGGTTGTAGGCCAATTCGGCGACGTTACGGATACGGACTGGCATACGATTGTGTTCCAGGCTAAACTGGTTGCTGGACAAGTCGGCCAAACCATTGAAAATGTCGGTGAAGTCAGCGCGGGCAACCTGAAAGATGCGGACTCGCCATCTGAAGACATTATCATTGGCAGTGGAAGCGGAAGCTATCCGGGCGTATCTGGAGAACCGAACAACGGCTCCTCTTCCGGCAATGCGGGCAACGCGAACACCCCGGGATGGGGAGGCTCTGATTCTGGTTCTACAGATTCCAGCCAATCCGGCGGAGCAGGTGGAATTGGAGGAACAGGACAATCCGGCACATCGGGTGACTCGGTGAACGGAGGCGTGTCCAGAGACGGTAAAGGTACTGGCAACAAGCTGCCGGAAACCGCAACAGATATGTACGGCTATCTGCTCGCAGGAGGCATTATCCTGCTGGCAGGCCTGATCTTACTGAGAAGAAAGAAAGCATAAGAGTAAGGTTTAAAACGGCTGCCCTTCAAGACATGTGACTTGAGGGGCAGTCTTCTATTATAATGCTTCATATTTGGCCAGCAATTCAGCAAGCATCCGCTTCATGCACTCGATCAGTTCCGGAGGACCTTTTACCGTCGCTTCATTTCCCCAACCAATAAATAACCGGGCCAGATAGGGAATATCCAACTTCGGAACCTCACCCTCCAGCCACCCGCCCCCGTCCTCCCCTAGACGCAGTAGGGAAGCCAACCACATTTCCGTCTCTGCACGCTGCACTCCTTCTTTGCTTAGCTCCGCATAAAGACTTACACGTTCTTCCCCCAAGTGCGCGAATGCCGCCTTGTTGCCCAGGTGAATATGCTGAAGATCCACAGGTTGCGTACCGGAGTCATCGTACTCGGCAGACTGGATTTTGTCGCAGCGGAACACACGCAGATCTTTGCGCAGAAAGCAGTAAGCAGGGCAATACCATAAGCCATTGTTGGCGTAGATGCCGATGGGCTGTATTTTCCTGCAGGACTTTCCTTTCTTGGCTTCATAATCTATAACCACGATCTTTTGCTGAATGGCAGCATCGAGCAGGACAGCCAAGAAGGGTGCATCCGCCTGTCTTGCCGGAGTTACGAAATCAACCCGGTTCTTCATTTGATCGATCCGGTCTCTGATGTCGCCGGACATATAATTGTAGAATTTGCTCAGCACAGAGGCGGACTCCGTTTCAAAGGGAATGGACACATAGTGGCGCAGGGCATGAATGGCGAAAAAAATAGCGACAGCCTCATGCTCTGTAAACGCGATGGGAGGCAGTATTCTTTCCCTCAGCACCTGATAGCCGCCGTGGGGTCCCACTTCCGAATATAAAGGAACACCCAGCTCGCTCAGCTCCTGCAGGTCCCGCAGAATCGTCCTCGTGGATACCCCGAATTCGTTAGCCAATTCCTTGACGGTAAACTTTCTTTTTCGATTCACGGTCATCATTAATTCCATCAGCCGCTTCGATTTGGACATTGATTTCACCTTTTTCTCATTGACTATGACAAGAGTTGTCACTATTATCGGCTACAATTGAAATCGAAGCAAGCTGGTCTAACAAGGCCGAAATAACAACTACTTACAAAGGAGATGTCGGATTATGAGTTTAAAAGCCATTCCTTTTATCATGCTGAACGGAAATGCGAAAGAGGCGATTCAATTCTATGAAAAAGCACTGGATGCGAAGCTGCTTTTTAGCCAAACCATGGGAGAAGCGCCTGATCAGGACGAAAATCTTATTCCGGAAGAGGCCAGGGATCGTGTGGCCCATGCTGTTTTGCAAGTAGGAGAGACGGGGCTATATGTTGCTGATGTATTGCCCGGCGAAGCTGCTCAATCCGGGAATCAATTATCCATTTGCTTGACAACGGACGATGCTGAATATTCCAAAAAAATCTATGAATTGCTGCAAGAAGGCGGTCAAGTGAAGGTACCGCTGACTGAGTATTATTTTAGCCCCGCTTACGCGATGGTGACGGATAAATTCGATGTAACCTTTCAAATCTTCACCAAGCGTACATCGTAATCAATTAGCATCTAAGCAATACAGATAAAAGCGGGGTGGTGCGTTTGCACTACCGGTTAGGAAAAGGTCTAAAAGGCTTGTGCGAAACGCAAGGAATATATAAAAGCACGGCCTGCCGGGAATAATCGGAAGCCGTGCTTTTTCTCGGCATTCACTTACTCAATCAATCCCAGAGAAAGATAGTCTTGAATGCCAGCAACCCCGTCCACTGGAAGTCCATTCTTCTGCTCGTAGGCTTTGAGCGCGGCTTCGGTGGCGTTGTTGAATTTGCCTTTGACCTCCCCCTTGTAAAATCCTGCGCTCCGCAGACGGGACTGGATCAGCTGTACATCCCCGCCGCTGTCGCCTTTGGCCAGACGCCTCGGATTTTCCAGCGATCTTCCGAGGACATGTCCCCCGAAGCTCACTTTGGTGCCGACATTCACCCATTCATACAGCTCCTCCACATTCCGATTAAGCATCCGTATGCAGCCGTGGCTTGCATTGTGCCCGATGGAAGCAGGCCGATTCGTCCCATGAATGCCATAGATCCCCCACGGAACGCTCAACCCGATCCACCTCGTACCGAAGCCTTTGCCCCAGTTTTTGTACTTATTGATCACGGTATACTCTCCGACAGGCGAAGGAGTATTTGGTTTTCCCAGTGCAATGGGATATTTCTTGATAAGCCGGTCGTCGGAATATAACAGCAGCTGATGGTGCAGGGGATCAATCCGAATATGTACATTATCGTGGGAATTGAAAGGCTCGGCAGCCGGTATTGGATCAAGCGCCGCCAATAAATGAATGGTCAACCACAGCTTGTGCAAAAACATGATGCATTAATGTGCTCCTTTCATCTGCTTTCTTAACGGTTTTGATCATTATACAGCTTGTCTATTTTTTGCTCGATTCGGGCCAGCCTCCGCTTCGATTGCCTGTATACCGCATATCCGATGGCGGCTTTGATCAGAAAGTAAATCAGCGCCGCAGCGGCAATAAGTACATAATTGTGCATGATTCGATCCAGCCAATGCTGAAGCCGCTCCACCTGCAATCACCTCTGCCCTTTATAATGCCATCGGGGAGTGGAGTTTATCCTTTTGCCGGGCGGGGAAAATGGCTTTAAATGCTTGTTCAGGAACATGAGTTCGAACTATACTAGAGGAAGGATCAAGACTTAACTATCAAAGGTTGATGCATACTTGGCTCACACACCACGAGGAAAAATATCGCTCAAGAAATTGTTACCCGGTATCGTTATTCTCGCCTTTCTTCTGATCATGGCCATTGCCGTCACGGCTTCTTATCAATCCCAGCGGCAGCTTCTATATGAAAGAACGCTTGCGATGAATTACTCGTCAGCCGAGCGGATGGCCATTACGATGGACACACTGTTCTCCACGATGAGGGATAGCCTTTCCGCCGTCGCGGACCAGATTCATGATAAATCGGACATTGCGGAGGCCCAAAGACAGCTGGAGTTTCTGGACGCCAGCAGCAATTATTTTAACTCCATCATCTGGGCGGATGAGCGGGGCTTCATATTGAGTGTTGCCCCATCTTCACTGGATGCCATCGGGAAACGGCCAACCACCCAGGCGGTCAAGCAGGCGCTGACTTCCCGGCAGCCGGAGCTATCCGCGCCTTATATGAGCACAACCGGCCGTATGATCGTTCTTATGTCGGAACCCGTTTTCGACGAGAAGGGCAAATATATAGGATTTATCGGCGGGACGATCTATCTGCAGGAAGAGAATGTCATTCACGAAATATTTGGTGACAACAGCATAGATACAACGGGAACGTATTATTATGTTGTAGATCCAAGCGGTAAAATTGTGTACCATCCCGACAAGGCACGAATAGGCGGAGATGTCAGCACGAATGAGGCTGTCCGGGAGCTGGTGCATGGACAGAACGGCCAGGAGCTGGTTAACAATACGTATAACACTCCCTATTTGGCTGGTTATGTAACTGTATCTGAAAACAAATGGGGGATTGTTGTCCAGTCCCCGGTCAGCATGGTGGCGGAGCAGCAGAAACGCCAGATCACGAAAATGGTGCTCTACATGATTACCCCGTTTCTGCTGGTGATGGCAATCACGGTATTCCTGGCGCGCAGGCTCACAGCTCCGTTTGTAAATCTGGCGAATTTGGTGAACAAGGCCGCCTCTGGAACAGCTTTGCTCGAAATCCCGCCTCAGAAGCATTGGAACCGGGAAGCCGATCTCCTAACCCGGGCAGTTGTCTCCTCGGTGAATGAGATGCAGAGGCAGAATCAGCTATTGGCATACACCGCCATGATAGACCCGTTGACAGGTTTGCAAAATCGCAGATCCGTGAGGCCTGTTCTGGAGCACTGGATGGAAGAAGGGCAGTCCTTCTCTCTCGTCATGATCGATATCGACAGGTTCAAGGTGATCAACGACAATTACGGGCATCAGGCCGGGGACGAAGTGCTGCGCTTTTTCGCCAGGACGATGCAGACTTATGTACGGCCGGACTATCTGTGCAGCAGATGGGGAGGAGAGGAATTTGTGATCCTGATCCCCGGGAGTTCCCCGGAGGAATGTTTTCCACTTGCCGAGCAGCTGCGGGAAGGCCTGGCAAAGTCGGAGTCTCCCATTGGCATCCCTATTACAATTTCGGCAGGGATCGCCGGCTTTCCGTACCATTCGACTGAAATTGACCAGCTGTTCGAGTGTGCAGACAAAGCTTTGTATGAAGCGAAGAAAAGCGGCAGAAACCGCATTGTAATTTATAGTTAATTGTATGTACGACGCAGCTGCCAGCGGTAGGAGCTGCGTTTTTTGCTGTAAAATCTGTCGGCAAATGTCTGTATGATCCCCGCATTGAAAGGAAATCATTTGATTATACAGTTTCTAACTATTAAAATTATAGGTAATTCACTACATAGAGAGGATTGGATTCATGGGGAAAACTCGCAAAAAAAAGATGAGACCTGTCGATTTATTGCTGAAATTCATTTATATTACGGCAGGTGCCGTGCTGGCAGGTGTGGCGCTGGAGTTGTTTCTTGTTCCGAACCAAATTATTGACGGCGGCATTACCGGTATTTCATTGGTGCTGACTAATGTGACCGGCCTGCCACTGGGGATCTTCCTGTTTGTTATAAACCTGCCGTTTCTGGCGATCGGATTCAAGCAGGTAGGAAAGGCCTTCGCCATTTCCGCGCTGTACGGGATTATTGTGCTGTCCACTACAACTACATTGCTGCACCATGTGGAGGCTTTTACCAAGGAGCCCCTTTTGGCGGTATTTTTCGGGGCATTGCTGCTTGGTATTGGCGTCGGCCTGGTGCTGCGGGCAGGAGGGACTACGGACGGGGCTGAAATTGTGGCTATTCTGATTTCGCGGAGAACGAACGCATCCGTCGGACAGGTCATACTGGGCATCAACGTGGTCATTTTTATCGCCGCCGGCTTTATTTTGGGCTGGGATGCGGCAATGTATTCGATCTTTACGTTCTATATCGCTTCGAAGGTGATGGATATTGTCGTTGAAGGTCTGGATGAATCCAAGTCGGTTACCATTATCACGAGCGATTATGAAGAGGTGGCCGAAGCAATTATGTCCCGGCTGGGACGAAGCACCACTTACCTGTACGCTAGAGGCGGCTTCACCAAAGAAGACACTCAGGTGATTTACTGCGTCGTGAGCAGGGTGGAATTATCCACGCTGAAGACCGTCGTGCGTGAAATCGACCCGAAAGCCTTCATCGCCGTTGAGGATGTGGCTGATGTGTCCGGGGGAAGCTTTACGAAGAAGCAGGCTCATTAATTCCCGACCCCCTGGCTGTTTACAAGATTACGAACAGCATGTCTATGGTGTTTATCCTGATGGTGCCCATCTTGTCCTTGCTCTACAGGAAGGGATAACAATCGTTGAACGGGCGTAGAAGACCGGTGTCGGATGAGACATCGGTCTTCTTGTTTTGCTCTGAATTTTGCGTTGTAGGACTAAAGACTGACGGGTTATAATGGAGTGGCAATTTGATCCATGGAATACATGTTATTTTGAGGGGGAGAAGGGGATGTTTAAAAAAGCGGCGGCGGATATGCTGGGACTCAGTGACATCGGCTCGGTCATCAGACGGGAAGACTATGACAAGGTGGACGCGGATGACTATGTCATGCATGAGGACAATGAACGAATTTATTTTCTCATCAAGTCCAAGGCGGACGAGTATTGCTTCACTAACCTGGCATTAATTCATCTGGATGGAACAAGCGCGATCAGCAAGAAACGTATACTGGCTCGTTATCCGTATGCGCATTACCCGATCCGTGAGGTGTTCATGGAAACGGCGGGAACAGTGGATCTGGACGTGGAAATCAAATTCAAGATCGGCGAACAGCCATTTTCCATTGACGTACATAAGAAGTATATTCACGAAATTAAGGATCTTTATAAATCTTTGCTCAAAATTGCTGAAATCACATACGAGAATAATTTGAAGTTGCAGCAGGCACAACAGAGCCTGGAAATCGCATCCTCCGTGCTGGGGCAAACCAACAAACTGGATGCCAACCTTGTCGAACAGTTTAACGGCATTAAACAGTCTGCCTTCGAGTGGATGACGGAATCCCACAAGCAATACAAACAGAAGGATTTTGGTGCAGTATTCGAGCGTTATATTAATCAGTAACCGTTGCAAAAGAACCAAGCCCGGCGGGAAGGCCGGGCTATATTTATATGAAATGAGTAATCGGAAAAATCCTTTGGGAGTTAAACGATGAAAACAGGAGCGGAAGTTATAATTTAGCGAAAGTAAAAGGATTATTTGTGACACATGTTTGACTTTTTGGTGACACCGCGCAGCGTTTGATGGTGTCCTGCCGACCGTTTTGGTACAATTAGGCTAAACCTGCCGGACGCATATTTAAGGGTCTTGCCATTTGGAGGTATAATATGTTGGTGGAAATCTTGCTGTACTGGCTTTTGTTACTTGCTGCTGCGGCTTGCGTGGTTGTTGTATCGGGCAGAAAAAGGATCGCCAGTCTAATTGTTCTTGCCCCGATCGTTTTATTCTGTACCCTGCTGTTGATGCAAACCGCCAGCTATAAGGGGCAGGATGCGAACATCGGCCTGGGGCTTACAGTGTTCCTGATATGGGCGATTACAGCGCTGCTATTTATCCTGGCCGCAGTGATGTGGTTGTTAAAGCGCAGGAATAAAAGTTCTTAAGAGAAGGGCTGTTCTGAGCAGTGTTTGTTTCTGCTGCGGGACCAGTCCTTTTTTTACATAAAAGATACGGAATGAGAATAATAATAAAGCTGGCTATAATTTTTTTCACGCTCGGTGTTTATTGCAGGGTTCGCTGTGGGTATAAAAGTGGTAAGGAGGCGAGTGCGATGACAGAACAAATGTCCCATTTGCTGTACATTATCTTTTTATCAGTGCTTGCGCTGGGCGGCATCGGCTTGATTGGCTGGTGGATGATTTCTATCGGCCGCAAGGAGAAAGACAGAGGCTGACTAATCCTACTGAGCACATACGCAGTTTCCATCCGGGGGCTGCTCTTTTTCTGTCCGGGGACTTGAATAAAACGCATGATTTTGTATATAATAAGAACAAATGTTCTTATTTTTTATCCGGGGACGGATCGTAAGGGAGGAGCTTCGTATGCTGCCTGATTTTGAGCGCAAGCTGTTGCGTATTCTGTATAACTTCTTTGCCCAGCACAGGCGGATGCCAACGGCAGCGGAGCTATCGACCAGAACGGGCCGGCAGCCGCGTGATATCACAGCCGGTCTGCTGCACCTGGAGCAGGAGAGATATATTCAATGGGATAACCGGTCTTCGACCCAGCATGTGGTCATGCTGGAGGGATGGGAACGTCCGGAGCCGCGCCAGTCTTCGCCTGTACGAATGGAGAGAGGCAGTCGCGGGACTTCTGCCGTCGAGGACGGCACAAGGTATTGGACGGAATACTAGCATAGCCTATGTCAAGAATCTAAGGTCGAATGTCGAAAAATTCCCAGAAATTAATGTAATCTTAAGATTCATATCATATAAATTTAAGGTTGGGGCTCTATAATGACTGTATTAACCCCTTTTTCATCAAGTGCTCTTGGGCCCTGCCGCAGTTTGGCAGGGTCATTCTTTTGTATATAATAGAAAAGCCCCCGGAGTCATACTCCGGAGGCTGGTGCAACGCTCAGTACTTACACACCATTGTGCGGCGCTGCCGTATAGTTAACCCCTGCAATAAGGGATGCTGATTCCATAAATGGTTTTCCAAACGACGAAAGCCCTGCCTCTCTTCCATCCTTGCGGCTCCGATGACCGCGCCAGTGTGAATGCAAAACATACTGCAAAAGCTCAAAATTCTACTCTTAGGGTTATTGATAAAATTTGAAAATGCTCCTCGCGGTGTTAGGAGTTACTTGTTGCGTGGAATCATATGGGGTTAAAAAACACTTTCTTATTATAGCAAGTCTTTTACATAAAGTAAATAGTTATTATTTTTCTCTATCAAATCACTTAGCACTTTATTGGAAAAATTGGTATTTTTCTTGTCGAAAGATGGAAAATTCGTATATGATATAACAAGCAGTGAGTCCTGATTAACAACGGAATATGGTACAGCGGGAGTGAAATTATGGAGTTTACAAAAATGTTCCTTATAAATCTCGGTATGCTGATCGCTGTTGCCTATTTGGCCAATATTACTTTTAAATATGTTCTGAGCAGGGCATCGGCCGGAGTAAAATATATTTCCTCGATATTGCTCGTCGTATTTTGCGGCTGGATTTGCTCGGTATTCGGCTTCAGCATGAACGGCCAGGTGGTGTTCGAATTAACATTCGTTCCTTTAATTATCGCTTCACTGGTCTATCTCCACGCTTCCTCGCTTGTCATCATCGGTGTGGCAACCGGCCTTGCCCTCTTTACCTTCGGCGTCAACGAGGCTTCTGTCGCGGGATTTGTCAATTTGTCCATCCTCGGTTTGCTGGCAGCCGGGCTCAACTATTGGATGAGAAAGACGGATTACCGTTTGATGATCAAGGCCTCGGTCAGCATACTGGCCATCAATCTGGTTAATGAGCTTAACATTGCTATTTTTGATGTCATCCCTTTTGATCAATACCTTACGAAGGTTGTACCGTTTACGCTGCCGCTGGGTATTGCGCTCAGTTATCTGATCGCGTTCATTCTGCGTGATTTCCAGCTTGAGCAAAGACGGAAATATCAGATCGTTCAGGCTAACCGCAGACTGTCGAAGCAGAAGGAGCAGCTGCAGAAAGCAAAGCTGGCGCTGGAAGAACGAGCACAGCAGCTCATGAGGGCGTCACAGTATAAATCGGAGTTCATGGCGACGATGTCCCATGAGCTGCGCACACCGCTCAATAGCGTGATTAACCTTGCGCAGATGATCGCTGAGCAGGGGAAGGACATGGACGAGGATGATCTGAAGCAGTACAGCAGCATTATTTATGCTTCCGGTCAGGATCTGCTGCAGCTGATCAACGACATTCTGGACCTGTCCAAGGTTGAGGCGGGCAAAATGGAAATTACGAAGGATGATATCAGCGTCGAAGAGCTGCTGCAGATCATGTTTATGCAGTTTGAGATGGCGGCCAGCAACAAAAAGCTGGAGTTCAAGCTGCAGTTTGAAGCAGATGCGCCGCTCCGGCTGTATTCGGATTCGCAGCGGGTACAGCAGATTCTGCGCAATCTGCTGTCCAATGCGTTCAAATTTACCCATTCGGGAAGCGTGATGCTGGAAGCACGCTCTGAACGGCTGGCGGAGCCCGGAAGAGAAGGGGACTGGCTGGTGCTGTCGGTGATCGATACGGGCATTGGCGTCTCGAAGGGCAAGCAGCATTCCATATTTGAAGCTTTCCAGCAGGCGGACGGCTCCATCAGCCGCAAATATGGCGGGACTGGTCTGGGTCTGTCTATCAGCCGGGATCTGGCGCACTTATTGGGCGGGTTCATCCGTCTGGAAAGCGTGGAGGGCTCTGGCAGCGTGTTTTCTCTGTATTTGCCGTTGGAGGAAGCTGCGGAGAAAGATGAAGACAGGGGCTAATATAAGCATTGACATATGCTTGTTTAAAATTTTAATATTACTTAGAGTTCTAAGTTTTTTGGAGGCGAACAGCGATATGGAATCAGAAGGGCAATTGTGGGAACAGGAAGAAAGCACGGCACTTCAGATTAAAATGACGTTTATAGCCATCCGCCGGGAAATCGGGGCTGCCCTGCGGCCGCTTGGCCTGACTTCCCAGCAGGCGCAGACGCTGCATATTCTTGCCACAGCTCCCGGAGCCACCAACGCTGATCTGGAGAAGCTGCTTTGTATTGAAAAGCCAAGTGTAACCAGTCTGATTAACGGCCTTGAAAAACGGGGACTTGTCGTTCGCCGTGCGCATTGTGCCGATGCGCGGGTGCGGGAGATTTTTATTACGGAGCAGGGGAGGGAGCTGCACACGGCTGCGCATAAGCTTGTGGCAGAGGTAAAGAAACGTACGGAAAAGGCGATTTCCAGGGAAGAAGCGGCTGTGCTGCATCAGCTGCTGCGACGGATCCGGGAAGCTTACGAAGCATAGCCTTTTTTGAAATACGAATATGATATGAACAATACAGCTCAAGAAAGGATTTGAAAAATGGATAATGTACAAGCACGGTCGAATGCCGACAAGCTTATGCTGGTGCTGGCGTTCACGCTCGTTTTCTCCGTTATGAATGCAACCATGTTTAATGTGGTGATGCCGATCATTCGGGAGGAATTCGGGGTAAGCGCGTCACAGGTAAGCTGGCTGCTGACGGCATACATGATCGTGTACGCCATCGGTTCGGTGGCATTTGGCAAACTGGCTGATAAGTACCGCCTGAAGGATCTGTTGACCTTTGGCCTGGTCTTTTTTGCTTTGGGATCGATTGTGGGGCTTGCCGCCACACATTACTGGATGATTATTTTGGCCCGTGTGCTTCAGGCTGCGGGGGCGTCGGTTATCCCGGCTACGGCCATGATCGTTCCGGTACGCTATTTTCCGCCTGAGAAGAGAGGAAGAGCGCTTGGTACGGTAGCCACTGGTTTGGCCCTGGGAACCGCGCTGGCGCCCATCGTATCCGGGTTGATTACCGGGTTTGCCAGCTGGCGGTTTTTGTTTTTGTTGTCGGTCCTGCCACTGCTGGCTCTGCCGTTCTTCCGCAAATATCTTGATGACCAGACAGGTACGGCCAAGAAGATTGATTTTATCGGAGGGCTGCTTTTGGGGGCCACGGTAGCTTTGCTGCTCATGTCGATTTCCATGGGAAGCTGGCTGATGGCCCTGCTTGGACTGGTAGTGCTGATTCTTTTTATCATTCGGGTACGCACTGCCGAGGAGCCTTTTATACAGCCGGCCTTGTTAAAAAACAAGCAGTACTCCTATGGTTTGTTCATCGCTTTCCTGGCGACGGGAATGAACTTTAGTCTCCCGTTCCTGGCTCCGCAGTTTCTGAACGGGGTGAATCAGCTTTCACCGGCCATGATCGGATTGATTATGTTCCCCGCCGCCATAAGCTCGGCCTTCATGGGACGGCAAGGAGGCAAGCTGGCTGATGAGAGAGGGAATTCCTTTCTTGTGTATACGGCGGTGGGGCTGATCCTGATCTGTTTTATCACGCTGTCCATATTCGTGGGCTTGTCCCCTTATCTGATTATGTTCCTGCTGATCTTCGGCAATTTGGGGCAGACCTTCCTGCAAATTGCCATGTCAAATACCATTTCACAGACCTTGGCGAAGGATCAGGTAGGGGTGGGCATGGGCCTTTTCTCCCTGCTCAACTTCATTGCGGGTGCGGTGACGACCAGTGTGATTGGCAAAATGCTCGATGTTGGTACTTCATCCTTCCATTTGAATCCGTTCGCGCTAAAGGATAACGCTTATGTGTACAGCAATATTTTCAGTGTACTGGCTGTTTTGGCCTTGATGATTATGGTGCTGTATACACTGCAGTCGCGGATTTCCTCTCCCGGAGGGTTGAATAAGCAGTTGAAAGTAAGCGGTAAATAACGGAAGTCCGTTTGAATAGAAGAATGCACTTTGTCTGGGTTAGGAGGCGCTCCGAGAACGAAGCATTCCTGCAATCGCTGTTGACCCTCCGGGCCAAAGGCGAACGCTCCGCTTTTCCGGAATTGCTTCGTCCTCTCCGCTGCTTTGTGCGCATCCCCTAACAATAAGAAGCGATCGCTATTCAAAAGTGGACTTCCGTTATTTCTATTTTTGGAAAAAGGTCAAGAACAGGAGTGAATTTCCTCCTATTCTTGACCTTTATGTTTGTGAATAAGAAAAAGGGATGATTCTTCGACATGAGAATTCACTGTGGAGGCTGTTTTTGTGCTGCGTTATCTCCAGCAGCCTTGCAGCTTGCGCAGTAGTACGATTTGTCCGGCGTGGTATCCGTCATGCGCGATCCAGATCGCGAGATTTTCGCCAAGCGTCATCCCGTTTTGGCCTGTTACATCCAGCGCTTCGTCCTGCATCTCGGCTAGTTCTGCGCGAATGGAATGATAGATTGTCTCCGTCTCACGTACAGTGCGTTCCCATCCTTCATTATCACTCGGGTCTCCCACATCACCGAAGGTCTCATCGTTAGTGGCGGCATTGCCTGCGGGAGCCTCGCCGCGCAGCCGATTCAAGGTACGGGTGTTGTAATAGTTGATATGGTTCACCAACTGCCAGATGGTGCTGCAGCCTTCCGCGGGCTTCCAGGCCGCCTGCTCGGGGGTTAACCCTTTCAGGGCGACGGATAGAGGAACAATCCAGTCCTCCTGATCCCAGTTTTGATCCAGCTGTCTGAGAAATGTGTCGATCTGCTTGGTACTCATTGCGTGAACGCCTCCTTTTGGTTCATTACAGTAACTTTCCTGACCGGTTCTTGTTGTGGTAACTAGCAAGCATTATGAATAATGGTTACACTCATAATATAAACGATAAAAAGTGATTTGTAACCATCTATTTTATATTTTGAATGTTACAAAATATACGGATATGTGAATGAGGGGCGATATATGATGGAGTCACTGTGGATGGACTTCGCCAACAGCATGTGGCGGGACTGGAAGGGCGGAGGCCCTTCCGTGGACCGTCTGGAGCAGCAGGAATGGCAGCAGTCTTTTACAGCCAAACTGAAATATGCAGTGAACCAGCCGGATCTGGCGGAGCTGGAAAGGGCGCGGCTGCTGCGCGACCGGCTGCTCCGGTATGCCGGGAATTTGGCAGCGGGTGAGCAATTGGAGGGTTCGGACATCGAATACTTAAATGAAGTGATGGCCGGAGGGACAGTGACACGCCTGCTGATGGCTGACGGCTCGGCACTGCGGATGGTGCTGGAGCCGGCCGGCAGGGGCTGGGGTCAGGTGCTTGCGGACGTCGCGGCGGACTTTGCCCGCATGCTCTCGGAACAGGACATATCCCGTATCCGCTGCTGTGACAATCCGGACTGCCGCTGGGTCTTTTATGACGATACCCGCAGCCGGACGAAACGGTACTGTGACGACAAGCTGTGCGGCAATCTGATGAAGGTGCGCAGGCACAGGGCAAGGCGTAAAGCGGAGGCGCATAAGGAAAAGAATAGCTGACTTGAACTGCAGAGCTGGTGCCTGACGATCGGGCACCGGCTTTTCACTGCTTGCGGGGATGTTTAACTTATTCCACGTTCAAACATTGATTTCAGTGTAGTCTCTAAAATTATAAAAAAATTTTTTTTTAGGAGCCCCCGTGAAAAATAAACCGATGCGATACTTGGGATATGAGTTAGTACAGAAGTTGAACTTATACAAATTTTGAAATGGGGTGTATAATAATGAATTTGCGCGAGATGGAGAACAGGATCGAGGGCTTGCGCGAAACCCTGTTGAAGTCGGCCGCAGCCTTCGGACGGAATGATGAACGGGTGCTGAAAACTTCACAGCAACTGGATCATCTGCTCAACATTTACTGGTATGCCAAAACCAAATTGAAAAAAACCGTATGAAGCGCAAAACGACGAGAAGAGCAGGGAATCTACAGCATTCCTTCGCTCTTTTTTTCATGTTTTTTGCAACATTTGCGCTGAAACTTTGTCCGAAGAGACTTAATACCTAGAAAAATGGCCTAATAGAGCATTGACCCATGGATAATTTTTACATATAATTTCAATAAATTCAAGCATTCAACAATCCAATATTCGAGCATTCCACGTCCTAATAATAGATGAGGCAAACAATCCTATGCGATTTTGAGCGGGGAGGGAACTTTATTGGAACAGATGAATATGCTGCGTTCAGAAATTACGTCATATTTGGAACGCTCCAACTGTTCGCTTCAAGACTTCAGCAAGCTTACAGGACTGAATAAAGGGACACTCAGCGCTATTTTGAGATACCGCGACCCGAAGCCTCTTTCACTCAAGGCGCTGGATGCCATTACGGAAGCCATGGGCCATCCTGCCGGATGGCTGTATCCGTTATATTTGGATGAATGTCTGATCGATCAGAAGTGGAAGCTGTCCCGTGTCAAGGCCTATTTGCTAAGCTGTGCCCGTTTGGGGCGAACCGACTGTATTACGGCCGCGCTTCCTCTTATCCTGGATGATCTGAGCAGCATCCCTGTTATTTTTGCGGCAGGGGAGGAGCTGTACAAGGAAGGGGAGATGGAGCAGGCGGCCCTGTTCTACGAGGCTGTGGCGGAAAGCGAGCAGTTTCAGCATTCGGAAAGGCTGGCAGTCAGCCATTATCGGCTGTTTCACATTCATACCGAGACGGATCAGGAGGAGAGCCTTAGAGCGGCCATCCGTTTCGATCCTTTCCGCAAAAGGCTGCCGGAGGATGACCAGCTGGATGCGCTGCTGCAGCTGATTAACGTGTATTATTCGTTGAACCAATGGGAGCGGGTACTTGAGCTGACGGATGAGCTGAGCTCTTTTACAACAAGTATCTATACATACGACTATGATAGACAGGCCTATGATGAGAACGAGCGCAAAACGAAATACCCGCTGGTCGTATACTACGGGTATGCGTATCTGATGAAGGCCGCTGTTTACGACAAACTTAAGAAATATGCCGAGGCCAAACGGTTCACGGAGAAGTACGCGGATTTGAGCTGGTTCAAGGGGCTTGGCCCTGCGGGCTGGCAGGAGGTGGACCGTTTTAAGACATGGGCCAAGGCGAATATGCTGGCCTATGAGCTGATGCTTGGCAAAGCGGATATCATGTGGGAATACATCAGGCATATCGAGCATGATCCGGATGAAATTTTGCCAGCGTTGGAGAAAATCATGGGTGCCGCCAATGAATTTAATCTGGACGTCGACCTGATTCTGCATTACTTCAAGGGACAAATTGAGTCATATACTGACAGCCAAAATGTTACAAATAGTTACTATCACAAACAATTCAGCATGGAACGTTTTGTGAATTTTTGTTATGAAACGTCGTTATACTACTTCCAAAGATCGAATTTTGAAAATGGTGTAAAATTTATCCTGCAAAGTTTGTCATCAGCGATTAGAATGAATAACAAAGCTGGTTTTATTAAATGCGTGACATTATTCGAAGAATATCGGGGCTGCATACGTGTCGAAAACCAGCGGGAATATGAAAATATGATCAAAGGAGTGCGTAAAAATGCGGAAAACGAAAACCTGTTTGTTACTTACGCTTAGTGTGGGCCTTCTCTCCCTGACTCCTCTAGTATTCTCGGTGGCAGGCGGAATCACCACATTGACACACGGCGCAGGCGGTTATTAAGAGGCAGCCAGGCAAGAATGAATGTTGCAGAAAGCACCGGAATTCCGGTGCTTTTTGTTGTTGTGATATAATGTAGCGGTAATATGAACGCGAAGGGAGAATATTCATATGAAACCAGTCTCAACCGAGAAGGCGCCGGGCGCCATCGGACCGTACAGCCAGGCCATGCAGGCTGGCGGCTTTATTTTCACTTCAGGGCAGCTTGGTCTGGACCCTGCGACAGGGGAATTCGGCAAGGATGTCGAAGAGCAGGCGCGTTTGTCGCTGAGCAATGTCAAAGCCATTCTGGAAGAGGCCGGCAGCAGCATGGGGCAAATTGTCAAAACAACGGTCTTCCTGAAGGATATGAACGATTTTGCGCGTGTGAACGAGGTGTACAGCTCGTTCTTTGAACAGCCTTATCCGGCCCGCAGCGCGGTAGAGGTGGCCCGTCTGCCCAAGGATGCGCTTGTGGAGATTGAAGCGATCGCGCTGAAGAGCGAGTAGAATTGATACGCAGTATGCAGTTTTGCAAAATGCAGTAACTTGTCGAAGGAGGAGCCAGAAAGGTCTATGGACTGGCTCCTCTTTTTGTATTTATGAATCGATCTGTGCAGTCCATCCTATAAGTATCTTTTGGACGCCTTCCTTACTACTTTGTCCAGATGATCACCCGCTTCGCAAGCAGATTGCATCTCCGTCCGGACGGGTGGAAACATTTGGCGTGGATGCTTCGTCATGAGGTTGAGGTGATGAATCATGAGAGCTATCAGGCAGGCTGCGCTGACTTTGGTCGCATTTGTCCCCTTGCTGACAGGCATGGGGTGTGAAGCAGGGGACAAGAAGGGGGAAGCGCTGCAGCAGCAGGCTGCTCCTGAGACGGCTGCTGAAAGGCAGTCACAGACGACATCAGTGAGGGAATCAAAACCGTGTGGTGTAGCCGAATGGGTCGATTTTCTAATGATTAATGACATTAAGTATGTTCACAGTCCTGAAGATGGCCCGGATGTAAATGAGAAGCAACTGGGGGATGAAGTTGGACGAGTCGGTTATACATTAAACGAAAATGCGTGCTCGGATCATGTGTCCCGAAACGGAGACGCGGCATACATTCCGGCAGGCACAACGATTTACGCCATGAAGGGCTACAAGCCGGAGTTTCGCGTCATAGCGGACAACAAGCTTTATCAGGCTTCCGAAAATGTAAATGCCGCCACGCTGGGGGACTTGCTGGATATCGAGGGCAGGATGGCGAAGGTCAGCCTGGAAAGCGGCCGGGATGGCAGCGCCATCGGGGACTTTAGCGGGGAGGCTTCTGAGCAATTCGTAAGGCAGCTGCTTGCGCTGCCTTACGTTGGATGGGACGCTGTTTACAATAAAACAAGGCATGAGAGCGGCGTGTTCCTGCGGGTGCATCTGCAGGATGGAACTTCTCTGAGGTTAGTGTTCTATCCGAAAGGCAACGGATTCACGGCAGGCGCCTTTGGTACGGAATCATTACAGGAACTGATCATGACCGAAAGGGCGCGCATTAAGGCAGCGGTGGGAATGTAAAGCAAAGCAGCAGGGCAGAACTTAACGGATATAACCGAGCTTCTGCGGGTTGACCATCAGATACACGCCCTGAATATGCTTGCCTTCCGCCGTAAATTCGAGGCAGAGCGCGGCAGCCACGTGCCCCTCATGCCTGAACACCAGCTGTTCTTCGCCGTTTAGCATGGCGGTGGATATCTCCGCCTCACGCGGCCTCGTCAATACACGGCGGGAGGTGAGCAGGGCCAGCACACCATTGCGCACGGTCATCGGACGCATCACCGTATGCACGATGCCGCCGCCATCCGAGACAAAGACAGGCTGCTCGGCCAGCAGCTCCAGCATGGAGGGCACGTCATGGCTCATAAAAGCGGCAGTGAATCGTTCCAGCATCCGCTTGCGGGCAGGAGTGTCTGCGGGCGTCATCGAGGGCAGCTGCACATCATTATCAGCGCTGCTGCTGTCCCCATCCGAGGGCGCGGCCTGCGCCAGGCGCTTGCGGGAACGGCTGTACAGCTGGCGGCAGTTGCTGTCCGTCAGCCCGAGCAATTCGGCGATTTCCTTATATTCATACTGGAAAGCCTCACGCAGCACAAACACCGCCCGCTCCAGCGGCTTCAAGCGTTCCAGCAGCACCAGGAAAGCGTAGGAGACCATGCTTTTGCGTTCCGCCCATTCTTCAGGCTGATCTGCCGGTGCAGTGCTGCTGACCGGTTCGGGAAGCCACTCCCCGACATACGTCTCCCGCTGCTTGCGTGCGGAATGAAGCAGGTTCAGGCAGCGGTTGACCGTGATGCGCGTGATATAAGCCTTGGAGTTGTGCACCTCTTCCGGCGGCGTCTGCTGAAGCGCAGCGAAACAGTCCTGCACCACATCCTCGGCATCCGCCGCTGTTCCCAGCATGCGGTAAGCGATGGCGAAGGCGTAGTCCCGGTATTCACGGTACCATTCCTCCACCTCTGCCGCTTTCTCTGCTGAAGCTTCTGTATTTTGTTGGTTCGGATGTTTGCCGCCCTTCAACCTGCGCGCCCCCTTGCCGAAATATGTTAGGAATTGAAGCAGCCTGGATACATGCCTGTGGAAATCGCAAGCCGATTCCAGCTGTTAATTGTATTGATCGCTGCAATCAGGTCGACATATTCCCCTTCGTCAAAATGCTCTCTGACCCTATTATACAGTTCTTGCGGCACCCCTTGCTCGGAGATACGGGTTACCGCTTCGGCCAGTTCGAGCATAACACGCTCTTTTTCCGTAAACAAAGGAACCTCCCGCCACACCGACAGCAGCAGAATATGGTCCGCATAGTCCCCGAGCTTCATCAGGTCTTTTGCATGCATATCCAGACAGAAGGCACAGCCGTTGATCTGGGACACGCGGATTTTAAGCAGCTCATACAGCACCTTGTCTTCAAAAAGGCTGCTTGTGTATTCTTCCATGCCTCTCATGGCTTTATAGGTGTCAGGCCGGACTTTGCTGTGATTTACTCGTAATTGGGTCATGATTGTTCGCCTCCAAATTTTGTTGATTCTGGCCTGCTGATTTCAGGCTCTAAAAATAAAGACAAAACAGGAGGCCGATGTGTGACAAACAAGTCGCTACATCAGTCGCCGGCAGGCAGGAAGATCAGTTTGCCATGGGCGTGTCCGCTCTGGCTGATGTCGAGTGCTCTACGCCAGTCCTCAAGGGCGAAGGTCTGGGCGACCGGAACGGTGAACTTGCCGTCTGCGGCGTACTGGGCGAACTCGCTGAGAACATCATAGCGAAAGGTCTGGTCTTCTCCGCTGCTGGCGCGGACGCCGAGCTTGGCGGCTGCGGCGAAGTCGCTGATGGTTAGAACACGGCGGGGATCACCACCGGCGATCCGGATAAGATCGGGTAGTATGCCGCTGACCGGTGCAGTGTCCAGCACCAGGTCCACCGGCTGTCTGGCGAGCTCGGTTACCCGCTCGACCATTCCGTCACCGTACGAAGTCACTACCGCTCCCATCGAACGGAGCCGGTCGGCGTAAGTATTACCGGCGGTAGCGATCACACTGGCGCCGCGCATGAGGGCGATCTGGACGGCAGCGAAGCCCATCATGGTGCCTGCTCCATGCACCAGCAGGGTGTGGCCCGACTTAACGCCAAGTGAATTAAGGTGGTTGTATGCAATTGTAACCGCCATGGGAAGCGCCGCAGCTTGCACGAACTCGAGTCCTGCAGGGATGGGGACCCAATGGTCCACGATCGCCCGCTCCGACGCCCCGGCGCCCCGAGCGCCGGCAAAGTCGACGGTGCCCAGGACGGCGTCGCCGATGACAACATCGGTGACGCCCTCACCGACCGCGTCCACAATTCCGGACAGTTCCAGCCCGATACCGCGGGGCAGATTGCCGGGAAACAGCCCTCTGCACAAGGACCAGTCGACCGGATTCAGCCCGCAAGCCCGCACCGTCACGCGAATGCGTCCTGGGCCTGGGTCAGGGACCGCAATCTGTTCCATGCGCAGGACTTCGGCCGGTTCGCCGTATTCGTGGAAACGGATCGTCCGCATAGTAGCAGGGTTGGATGCCTGATTGTTCACACCTTTGCTTGACGTATCTAAATTCTCCATTTCGATACCCTCCATTTTGTTTTGGTAAATAATCACGGTAAATCTTCATCAAATACCGGGGCCGGCGAGTGCATACTTCACTTGAGTCAGCTCCTCGGAAACCGTCCACAACCGCCGTGCGACTGCTTCGTCATGCGAGCGCGCACTTGAATCGACCTTCTTGGGGTAGCCGCGCAATTCGAGACTGCTTGGCCCAAAGAACTCTCCACCTCGGACGTCTGGCGCAGTGGCCGCATAAAGGGTCGGCAATACGCCCATTTTCGGGGGCTGCGCGAAAATCGGATTCAGGCGTCGCATGAAGCTGGAATGTCGCAGCGCATTGGTCGCTGACCAGCCCGGGTGGGCAGCTACTGCCAGCGTTGATTGGCCTGCGGTAACAAGACGACGCTGCAGCTCATAGGTGAACAGCAGATTGGCCAGCTTGCTCTGAGCATAGCCGCGCGATGGCTTGTAATTCCGTTCCGAGTTCAGATCATCAAAGTGAATGATTCCCGACCGATGTGAAATACTGCTTACGGTCACAATGCGTGCGCCCGGCGTCGCGCCCAGCCGGTCCAGCAGCAAACCGGTCAGCGCAAAGTGCCCCAGGTGATTGATTCCAAATTGCTGCTCGAAGCCCTGCGTTGTCTTTCTGTAAGGTGGATGTGCCACGCCGGCGTTGTTGATCAGGAGATCAAGCCGCTGGTAGTTCTGGTGAAAGTCCGTCGCAAAAGCGCGGACGGATGCCAGATTGCCCAGATCGAGCGCCATGACTACGACCTTGCCCGCCGGCTTAAGTGCTTTAATCTGGTTAGCGGCGGGGGTGGCTTTGTCGATACTGCGGCAGGCCATAATGACCGCCGCCCCTTTGTTGGCTAGCGCCCGCGCCGCTTCCCAACCAATCCCGCTGTTTGATCCGGTTACAATAGCCACTCGTCCGGTCTGATCTGGCATGTGGTCTTCTGTCCATGGTGTTGTTATAAGCACTCGTCCTTCCTCTGTTCAATCCGAAAACTAGCTGTACAAGAATTCCGGTGTTCGTCCAGCAAACCGTTAACCGTTATTTCACGGTTTACTGGACAATTCAATTGCTTTAGCTCGGTGTTACCAGATTATGCAGCTGCGATCCAAGACACGAACTTAGATCTGAGAGCCGCCTCCGTCCACGGGGAACTCGGCTCCGGTTGTGAAAGTTGCGTCGAACGCAAGGAATGCGACTGATTTTGCAACCTCGAGGGGGTCACCGAAACGCAGCATCGGGATCTGCTGTCTCATCTGCTCCATGGTCTGTTCTGCAGCTTCCTTCGGCATCGACTTCTCCATGATGCCGGTATCGATGGGGCCAGGGCTGACCGCGTTGACGCGAATCTTCCGCGGCAGCAGCTCGCGGGCCAGACTGCGAGTCATGGAGCGCAGCGCTGCTTTACTGGCCGAATACGCATTGAGCATCGGGATACCCACTACGTTCGTGATAGAGGTGGTGAGCACCACGCCGCTTCCTGCGTTTAGCAACGGGGTCAGCTTCTGCACGGTGAAGTACGGACCTTTGGTGTTGATTGTAAGCAACTCGTCGTATATTTCCTCGGTCATCGACTCGAAGGGGACAAAGCGTGTGATGCCGGCGTTTACGAACAGGGCGTCGATCGTGCCAAACTCAGCCTTTACCCGACCGGCCAACTCATCGATATCCGTTAACGACGCGGCGTCGCTCAGTACCGCGACCGCATTGCTGCCAAGTTTTTCAAGAGCTGAGTCAAGCTTAGCCTGGGTACGACCGGTGATCAGAACGCGTGCTCCTTCATCCGTCAGCAGCTTCGCTGTCGCGAGGCCGAGCCCGCTGCTCCCCCCTGTGATTACTACTTTCTTGCCTGCGTATTTACTTACTGGACTGTTTTCCATTTTAATCTTCCTCCCTTGGTTTATCCGGTATATGATCTCCCCAAACTAACGGCCAATTGTGGATAAGGAGCCCATTATTTCCAGCCTTCTTGTTTTGCTTTGGACCAACGATTGACCCGACAGTGTAGTATAATCCACACTGTCTGTGTTAATCTTAACTAAGCGGCTTGGGCTGCACAACCAGTAAACAAGCGCATTTGTGGCTTATACAACATACGTGCTTATTTGTTGTCCTTTGGCTTTCCTAAAACGTAAAACGCGAGCTAACCAATATAGTCTGAGGGAGAGGGAGAAGCGTAACATGCCCACTAATACAAACGATCCACGTGTGAAACGGACACGTCAACTGTTGATGCAAGCTTTTATGGAATTGCTTGAGCAGAAGAAGAATAATGTCTCTTCCATTACCGTACAAGATATTACGGCCTACGCGACCGTTAACCGCTCCACGTTCTATGCTCATTTTGAAGACAAATTCGCATTTCTTGAGAGCTGGATGAGAGATAAATTTCAAAAGAAGCTAAAGGATGAGCTGCCTAATGTTGCTTTATCCGATATAGGGAGTCTGCGAATACTTATTTTAATCGTTTTCGATTTTCTTTTCTGTACTCGTCCATATATGACTTCAACTGATAATCAGTATGAAACGCTGTTTGAGGCCGCGATGCAAAAGGAACTATATAACCTGTTATTTACCTGGTTAAGCGAACAATCGGAACCATCTGTTTCACGGGAGACGGTGGAGACAGCCGCTCTGATCGCAAGCTGGGGCATATTTGGATCAGCCGTCGAGTGGAGCAGACATCCGCAATATAGATCGGCGGAAGACATGGTGCAAGATGTATTAGTAGTCGTTGCTGCTGGTTTGGCACCCGTAATAGGGCAATAATGAAGAATTAACCCCATTTGGAGCCGGCCAACAAAACGGGATATGATAGAGTTTGAAGTTTTTGTTTATAACGGTAAAATACGAACTGCAAAGGTTGTTCAGGCAAGCGACTGCCGGAGAATGGAGGACATATGGCAAAGCAAAAATATTATGTGGTATGGGTCGGTAAAAAAACGGGCATTTACGGAAGCTGGGGGGAGTGCCAGTCCCAGGTGAACGGCGTCGCGGGCGCCAAGTATAAGGCGTTCGAATCCAGAGCGGAAGCGGAGAAGGCGTATGCGCAGGGCTGGCAGGGATATTGGGGAAGCCAGTCCGCGAAGGGCGGATCGGCTAAAACTGCGGGGGCATCAGCCGCACGCTCTACACAGGCAGCCGCCGGTACGCGGGAAGAGATCGATTATGACAGCGTTTCCGTGGATGTCGGTACAAGGGGCAACCCGGGGCCCGTGGAATACAAGGGAGTGGACACGCGAACCGGTGAAGTGCTTTTTTCCTGCGGTCCTATATCTAAGGGAACCAACAACCTCGGTGAGTTTCTGGCCATTGTACATGCGCTGGCTTACCTCAAGAAGTTAGGAAGCAACCAGACCATTTATAGCGATTCGGTCAACGCGCTCAAGTGGGTAAGGCAGAAACAAGTAGTCTCCACGCTGAAGCGCGATGAATCGACGAAGGAGATCTGGGAGCTTGTAGACCGGGCGGAGCATTGGCTACGGACCAATACATACCAGAACCGAATTCTGAAGTGGCAGACCAGGGAATGGGGCGAAATTAAGGCGGATTACGGCAGAAAGTAGTGGATTGTCGGCAGGGAGTCTGGCGGTTAAAAAATGGATGTTTTAAAGCGTGCTGAAATACTTTATATTCGGCACGCTTTTTTGTTGATTTTTTCAAAATACCAAGCATATTCATATCCTAAGGGAAAAGGAATTGATTCCCAATTCTGAAAAGGATAGAGATGCCGATGACGAATAACTCGGGAAAAACGCCGGAAGAGCAGCTGGATTTACTATCTGAAAAATGGGATCGGCTGCTTGGTTATTTGAATACTGCTGAGGTCACACATCGGAATGAGGAATACAATGAATGGCTGCTTCATAAGAATATGCTCAAGGTTGGATTCAGGGCATTTAAGAACTGGAAAGTTTTCATTACCCCTGCCATTAGTGTTGTATTAGCTGGTGTTTTTGGATATACCGTATGGCAAAGCTTAGGATGGGGACAGAAGACGCTGGGAATTGCCATCGCAGCAGCAGCAATCTATATGTTCGTTCGGCGGGAAACGATTCGGTATATGGCTACCCCGCAAAATGAATTATTTCACATCCAGGCTTTTGCGCAAAATCATAAAGTTATGTATGATGCATTATCTCCATTTATCCGGGATGAATATTTCAAATTTTCAAAGCTTAAGGAAAGCCTTAAGAAGTCCTCCCTGGACGAGAAAGTGATCAAGAGTTATGAGGGCAGGATCGATGAGCTGTTAGAGGTGAAAAACAAAAACGAAGAGAAAATCATGGAACTGAGCCAACTCCTGAAGCTTCACATAGAAGAGCTTAAACATACCCAGGATGATATAAGTTATTATGCGAATAGGGTGGAGGAAACCAGTGCATTCCTGGATAAAATCAGAAACAACTTATCCTCTTTTGTCCGCTACCCGAACCTTCAATTTCTGGATTCATTGTCGTTTGATTGTTGTTATATTATTTATAAATTGGATGATAACGAGTTCGTGGATAAACATTCTCAAGGTTTAAACTCCCGCAAAATTAAAGCAATACCTATAGATCATCACCAAGACGGGATTGTCAAATCGATGGAAGACGGTGAAATTTACATAGATTTAGAGAGAGGAGAAGCCAGTCAGTGTGTGACTCTGCATGATGGCAGTACGTGGGGGATTCGTATTATTCTCGATGATACTCGCCAGGAGGCGTTGATGGGCAGTCAGGAGTATGCTAAGATCGAACTGTCTTTAATATTTGAACACATCTGGTTAAGTCTGGATTTGGTTGTCAGGTTTGAAAGCATGAGAACTGAGGCTTCAGGGATTTACGGTCAGGATGAGAATGAATGATCTTAATAATGATGAGAGGTGTACCTGTAATGAAAGCATTATCCGCCAAAAAGGTAACTGCTACTTCGCAGCTCATTCGTGAACAGGTTAAGAAATCCAACGACCGTACCAATGAAGTCATTCGCAAAACCCAATCGTATTTAAACGATTTGAAAAAACAAACTCCCAGGGTGTAATCCTACATATCATAATAAACGAAACGGACAGCGGGTCAGTTCCCGCTGTCCGTTTTTGTTTGATGCAAAGCTCTCTCCGTCTCTTGAATCAGGCGATTAATCCGTTGATTTATTCTTTCCAGATGTTCCGTAATCATTTGTCCGGTTGTCTTATGTTCAGGATTCAATTTCACAAGTTGCCTCATGCGCATCCCTCTTTTCGATATACTGTATAACTAGCGCTGCATTAACTTTTGCACAAGACAACCTGTGGCCCTGATCCTTTTCAGAATTCCGCAAAAGCTCTGGTTTCCGAGCCTGTTATAGCGCCTTTCGGAGATCTAACGGTTGCAGCAGCTGCTATTTTACGAAAAAAGACATTTTCCAAGTTCTAACGGTTATGACTGCCGCTATTCTTCTGAATCACGGCGAAAATACCCGCGTGAAGTGAAATAAGCGCCATGGCAACCGCTAGAATTTGAAATCAACGTTCTTGGAAGCAATAACGGTTGTGGTAACCGTTAGATACTGCACATCATATGCAAACCATTCCCACGGGTTTGTGTTTTAACTCTAGGGAAATAATTG
Source organism: Paenibacillus jiangxiensis (assembly GCF_046098255.1). Taxonomy (NCBI): domain Bacteria; kingdom Bacillati; phylum Bacillota; class Bacilli; order Caryophanales; family Paenibacillaceae; genus Paenibacillus; species Paenibacillus jiangxiensis. The sequence continues at coordinate 134,592 of NZ_JBJURI010000007.1, read as the reverse complement.
ATTTCCTGAAAATTTTCTATAATAATGAGAAACATAACTGAAATCGGGGGTCCCAGTAATGAAATATAAAGCAGTCTTTTTTGATATTGACGGTACCTTGGTAAATGAAGAAAAGCAAATTCCGCAGGATACGATTGACGCCATCCGGGAGCTTAAGGGAAAGGACATTCCGGTGTTTATCGCCACGGGAAGAGCGCCATACTACTTCACACATTATGCTCAACAGCTGGATATTGACTCTTTTGTGAGCTTTAACGGTTCTTATGTCGTGTATAAGGGAAAACCGGTTTACGAGCATCCCATTTCCAAGGAAACGCTGGAGCGGCTGGAGACGCTGGCATTGTCGCATAATCATCCGATCGTGATGCAGGGAGGCACAGCCGGGTATGCCAATTTTGAAGCGCATGAGGCTGTGGCGGAATCCTTTCAATCCTTAAGGGTGGAGGTTCCGGGCTACCGGACGCAATATTGGAAGGAAGAAGCGGTGTATCAGGCGCTGCTGTACTGCCAGGAGCATGAAGAGCACATTTACACCGGGCCGGATTCACCCTTCAAGGATCTGCAATTTGTCCGCTGGCATCGGGTAGCGATGGACGTTATTCCGGCGGGCGGCTCCAAAGCCAAAGGAATCGAAGCGGTGTTGGGGCATCTTGGCATCGGCAGGGAGGAGGCCGTTGCGTTCGGGGACGGTTTGAACGACAGGGAAATGCTGTCTTATGTAGGACTGGGCATCGCAATGGGCAATGCGCATGAGGAAGTGAAGCCTTTTGCGAAATATGTGACCAAATCGGTGGATGAAGGCGGAATCCGCCACGGATTGCAATACGCCGAATTGTTATAAGTCGAATTACTATAAGTGCCCTTTGACACTCCCACGGCTAAAGCCGCCAGCCTTATAAAAGGTGGGATTCTTGGATAAGCTTAATATGGCCTGCTGCCGGGAATGCCCGTGCGCGGGCCTTTTTTTGCATCAACGCTTCACTTTGCTAAAAAAATATTGTGGTCATGCTGTATGAATATGTAGTACAATACATACTAAAAAAAATTACTAACATGATGTGTAGAGGGGATGTAAGGACGTGAACACAGTAGAAAAGATAAGCAAGTTTGTGGGGAGCACGTTTTCTGTCTGGGTGATCTTGTTTGCTTTGCTCGGTTTTTTTGTCCCTGATGTCTTTACGGGGTTGAAGGGGTATATACAGATTTTCCTCGGCATCGTCATGTTCGGTATGGGATTGACACTGTCTTCGGCCGACTTCCGCGAGGTGTTCCGCAGACCGCTGGATGTGGCGATCGGTGTTGTGGGGCACTACCTGATCATGCCACTGCTGGCGTTCGGACTGGCTCTGCTGCTGCAGCTGCCGCCGGATATCGCCGTCGGCGTCATTCTCGTGGGCTGCTGTCCGAGCGGCACCGCCTCCAACGTTATGACCCTGCTGGCTAAAGGGGATGTGGCGCTTGGCGTATCCATCGCGTCCGTATCGACTCTGATTGCTCCGCTGGCAACACCTTTCATGATCAGCCTGCTGGCTGGCCGCTGGATGAACATAGACGCCGCATCGCTCATCAAGGATATCCTGATGGTGGTGATCATCCCGATTGTGCTCGGCGTCATTGTGAAGGCGTTGTTCCGCAGACAGGCCGAAGCGAGCGTTAAGGCTTTGCCCCTCGTATCCACGATTGCCATCGTGCTGATTGTGGCCATTGTAGTGGCAGGCAGCAAGGCCAAAATTATTGAGACTGGCCCGCTCATCTTCGCGGTTGTCATTTTGCACAACGGGCTTGGGTACCTGCTCGGTTTCTGGTTCGCCAAGCTGTTCGGCATGAATCTGGCGAAGCGCAAGGCCGTTACGCTGGAGACAGGCATGCAGAACTCCGGTCTGGGGGCAGCGCTGGCTGCCGCGCACTTTAACCCGGTTGCTGCCGTGCCAAGCGCAATCTTCAGCGTATGGCACAATATCTCCGGCTCTCTGCTGGCCACCTGGTTTGCACGCCGCGAGGAGCGCAAGCAGTCTGCATAATGAATGACAGATGCCCTGCCGGGCTGCTTGAATATGAGCTTAAATATGCAGCTTGAATATGTATGCCATAAGCGGCGGTTCCAAAATCACTTCGGTGATATGTGGAGCCGCCGTATTTTAGTTAAGATGTTGGAAAGTATGAACCTCAAAACACAAGCTTCCTGAGATCGTAAGAAAACATTCGCTAGATGCTGCCTGTCTTCAGTGTAAGTGCGTCGATAGACGTTTTTCTTATAGGGAGCAGTTGAACCGGACTGAAGAGCCCTTATTACAGTAAAAAACGGCTTTTTTTGCTTGGTTGCGGACAGAGATGCCGCTATTTTAGTAAATCTGCACTGTTTTGCAAGATAAGTGGGTCGATAAGGGCTTTACGGTCCGCAAACTAGCTCGGGAGAGGCTGAGTTGTGTGAATAGCGTCATCTCAGTCCGCCAGAACGTTGGAAGCTACTTATCCTGTCGTTTCCACTTAGTCCTACCTGTTATCTCGTACTTCTAAGCTGCCTCACGTCTGCCTGTAAATTATGCCTAATGCTGCCTTCACGCCTATCCGTTGCCTCACGACTAACTGCTGACCAGTGCCTTCCTCTTACCACGCCTCCCTGGCTGACTATCGCTTTAAGCTTGTTGATTACCTGCCGTATGCCCGTATGTCTGAATCGATTCCGCCCCGGCTTTTCGGTACTCTCCCGGGGTTATGCCCTCCAGTTTTTTGAACACCTTGCCGAAATACTTTTCGTCCTGGTAGCCGACCATTTCCGAGATCTGCTGCAGGCGCAGACGGGGATTGAGCAGAAGCAGCTTGGCCTGGCGGATGCGGAGCCGGGTCAGATATTCCGACAGATTCACGTCGAACTCCTGCTTGAACTTGCGGGAGATGTATTCCCGGCTGAGGTAAAACCTGTTTGAAATATCTTGCAGGGTGATTTCATCGGCGTAATGGGCATCCAGATATGCGGCGATGTCGCGGATGATATGATTTTCCGGCGCGTGAGCCTGCGCGAGCGCCAGTGCCCGGCCTGCGGCCTGCAGCCGCTTGGCGAATCCGCTTTTCCAGACGGGGAGAGAGAGCATGCCCTCCTCGTCGACAGGCAGAACGGCCGCCGCCGCTTCCGGCTGTGCCGGATCTTCTCCGGCCGTATCCTCCGGCCGGTCGTCCAGCCAGCGGCCGAGCATCCAGTCCAGCTCCCGGTTCCAGCCCCGCATCTGCTCGGCGGTCAGATCTGGCAGCCGGGAGGCCGCTTCGTCAATCCACTCGGCCGCCGCCTCGGCTATTTTGTCTGGATTGCCGCTGAGAACAACCAGCCGCAGTTTTTCTTCTGCGTCCATCAGTCGAAGGGCTCTGGACTGCGCTTCGCCGCCTTTCTCCGCATAGTGTAGACTGACCGTCGCATGAAGACCGTCTGCCGTATGAAGACCGTTCGCCGTATGGATCAGGCTGCGCCGCCACAAGGCCTGGCGGGCCGCCTGATACGAGGCGGACATACCCTGCGGGAAAGGGCCGGCCGGTCCGATACCGAAATGCATCCGCCTGCCGAGCGCCATACAAAATCCTGTATTCATGGCATTCAGCCTCTCCCCGAATTGATCCGGCTCACCCCAATGCAGAATCACGACTTCATCCGTGTTCTCCAGATGCCTGAAGGCAATCCCCGCCCCGGACCGTTCCAAAATTTCACTGCATATATTCAGGATGGTGAATGACAGAAGCTGACGCTTTGCCCGGTATTTAGCCAGAACAGTGTCATCCAGATGAGCCAGGCTGAGGACAGCGGCAAAGCACACGGCGGCGTCCTGCGGCAACGGCAGCTTTTCAGCCAGGCGGGGCAGGGCGCTGGCCGAGCCTGCCGGGGCCAGAACGAGCTCGGTCAGCAGCTTGTCGGCATAGTGCGGCCGCATTTGATTGACCTCAATGGCCTGCAGGGTCAGGTGCAGCCGTTGCTGTTCCTCCTCCTCCCAGGCCGCCACCGCTTTGGACAAAGCTTCGTTAATCTCGGCCTGTTCGACAGGCTTGAGAATATAGTCGGTGCCGCCGCAGCGGATGGCATGGCGGACGAGCTGGAAATCATCGTGTCCGCTGACGACCAGTACCTTCGTAAGCGGCGCATGGGCCTGCAGCCAATCCATCAGCCTGGTACCGTCATATCCGGGCATTCTCATGTCCGTAATCACAATCTGCGGCGCTTCCTCTGAAACCAGCTGAATAGCGCGCCCGCCATCCTCTGCTTCAAGCACCTCGGTGATGCCGTACGCCTGCCAGTCGACCAGAAGACGGATGGCGGCTCTTCCGTGTTGTTCATCGTCCACGATCAAGGCTTTCATGTTCACTCACGCTCCTCTGTTCTGATGTCCAGAATAACCCGAACGCCATGCGGCTCAATATTCGCGATGTCCAGGCGGCCCGCTTCTCCTGAATACAGGCAGACCCGCAACAGGACGTTGCGAAGCCCGATAGGCTCATCCATAGCTGTCTGCTCCTCCGGCACCGCCGCGTCAGCCTTGCGGGACAGCAGGCTGCGCAGCTGCTCCAGTCTGTCTTGTGGTATGGACAGGCCCGTGTTTTCAATCGTCAGGCGCACCATGCCTGGGGCCGTCCGGGTGCCGGAAATTCGCAGCAATGTCTTGCCGAGGCGGGCATCCATCCCGTGCTTGAAGTAATTTTCGACAATCGGCTGCAGAATCATTTTGGGTACCTGCTCCTCCAGAACCCCCGGCTCCCAATCGAAGATCACGTCAAACTGATCGCCGAACCGTTCTTTTTGCAGATCAAGATACATCCGTATGTGCTCCGCTTCATCCTTTAAATGAACAACCGTGCTCTCCTTCATGCTGTAGCGCATGATTCTGGAGAGGGAGGAGAGCAGGGAGTAGATGCGCGGCACTTCATGCTGCAGTGCCAGCGTACCGATGGACTGCAGGGTGTTGTACAGAAAATGGGGATTGATCTGCGCCTGCAGCGCCTTTAGCTGGTTGGTCTTATTGGCCAACTCCAGGCGGTACTCCCGCAGGATCAGGTTGTTGACGGTATCCATCATGCGGCGGAAGCGGCGGAAGACCACCCCGATTTCATCCCGGCTCGTCACCCGGATGTCAACATCCAGATGTCCTGCCTGAATTTTCTCCATGTACCGCAGCAGCTGCTTGATCGGCTGTGTAATCCGGATGGAGATCAGCAGCGTGCCGATGATGGCAATGGAGAGTGCGGCGCCGGTAATGCCTGCATTAATCTCCGTCAGGCGGGTCGCGCGCGCATACAGCGTTTCATAGGGAATCTGCTTGACCAGCGTCCAGCCGGACAGCTCCGCATTCAGCTTCTGGTACACATGAAGGGCTTCACCTTCTTCAAAATATCCCTGATCCTGCTCGCCGCTTATGCCACGGATAAGGTCCGGGTTTTCCAGCTTCTGTCCGATCATGGTTTCATTTCCACTGTAGACCACAACACCTGCGGAATCCAGCAGATACAGCTGCTCGCTTCCTTCCTGATACAGCTCCCTGCAGATGCTGCGGACCGTATCCAGGCTAACGTCAATGGCGAGATCGGCCAGCCTGCGCGGGGAGGGGATACTCTGGATCGAGCGGTGAAGGGTAAACACCTTCGCATCCTTTCCGTAAGCGGGTCCAGGGGAAGAAAACCCGTACAGATGGGTGGGGTGGGATGCTTCAATATATAGGCTGTTGCTGCGGTACGGTACATCTTCGGTATAAGAGTGCTCCCGCAGCCCCCGTTTGGGCGCGCTGCCTGTGATAAGCGTGGACTGGCCCGCTTCATAAGAATGCATATATACGCTGACGACTCCCGGCACGGTGTTGCGGATCGTCTCCAGCGTCGTGTAGATTTCAGCCGCCGCCCGGTAATCGTTCGGAATCCGGGTGAGATTGGTGAGAAAATGCGGATCCTTGTACACAGCAATGGAAGCCTGGTTCACGCTCTGCAGGTAATGTTCAAGGTTTACGGCTCCCTGAAAAATAAGCCGTTCATTCTCCGCGGTCGTCTGCTCCCGCAAGGATTGCTTGGTCACCAGGAAGGTGATGGTCATCGACAGCAGCAGCGGAATGGCGACTGCCGCAAGCATGAAGGCACTGAGCCGGAAGCGGATGCTGCGGAACTTCACGGTTGTATTCCCCTTTCAGCAGTGGTAATTGTGCTTTTATCTCTGGAGGGGCGCGAGAAGGTCAATATTTTCCTCCTAAAGGCGCAGAATTCTCCATATTCATCCCTACAGCGGTCATTCATAATGAGGGAACGGCAAGCCAAACACAAAAGGGGAGATGCAAATGCACCGGGCCAAAACATCGCAGCTGCTGCAGCAGCTTGTATTCGTGGGTCCATCCACATTGTTTTTTGCCATCATCATTGTCGTCCCTTTTCTGCTGGGGATGTACTATTCGTTCACGGACTGGAACGGTGTATCCAACCAGGCGGGCTGGGTAGGGCTGGACAACTTCCGGCAGATTCTGCTGGAGGACGCTAAATTCCGAACCGCCTTCTGGTTCACCGTGCGCTTCACCGTGGCATCGGTCGTGCTGAGCAATGTGCTGGGTTTTATCCTGGCTTATTTCCTGATCAAACCGTTGAAATCGCGCAATGTACTGCGTACGGTCTTTTTTATGCCCAACGTCATCGGTGGTCTTTTGCTCGGTTTTATTTGGCAGTTCATATTTGTGAAAGGGTTTTCATCCATAGGCGCCGCAACGGGTTTTTCCTTCTTCAAGCTGCCGTGGCTCGGAGATGAGGTCACCGCCTTCTGGGGAATTATTATTGTATTTATATGGCAGACGGCAGGTTATTTGATGGTTATTTACATCTCATCCCTGACCAATGTGCCGCAGGACATTCTGGAGGCGGCCTCCATTGACGGGGCAAGCAGGATGCAGGTGCTACGGCAAATTATTATACCGCTCATCATGCCTGCGGTGACGGTGTGTCTTTTTCTGGCCATATCCTGGTCCTTCAAAATGTTCGACCTCAATCTGTCCCTGACCAAGGGCGGTCCGTTCGGATCGACGGAATCCGTTGCGCTGAACATTTACAATGAAGCGTTCGTGAACAATCGTTATGGACTGGGCACGGCCAAAGCGTTCATCTTTTTCATTATAGTAGCCTTGGTCACAAGCCTGCAGGTCCGTCTTACCAAGAGCAGGGAGGTGGAAGCCTGATGTTTACCGGAAAAAGCTACCGGCTTGGCACCTTTGCCGCTGAATTGGTCATGATCGCGGTTGGCCTGCTGTTCCTGGTCCCCTTTTATTTTCTCGCTGTGAATTCTGTCAAAACGTTCGGTGATCTGCTGATGGACTCGGCAGCGTGGCCGAAGGCCTTTGAATGGAACAACTATGCACGGGCCTGGAGCATTACCCGTTTTCCGCAGGTGTTCTGGAATTCGCTGCAGGTTACAGTGGTCAGCAATCTGCTGCTCGTCCTGATCAGTTCCATGGCCGCTTACCGGATGGTGCGGCACAACTCGCGGTACAACCGGATTCTGTTCGCCCTCTTCGTGGCGGCAATGGTGATTCCGTTCCAATCTGTCATGATTCCGCTCGTCAAGGTGGCAAGCGGTCTCGGCATGATGAACAGCATATGGGGATTGGTGATCTGTTATCTCGGCTTTGGCGCCCCGATGTCCATCTTCCTCTTTCACGGCTTCGTGAAGTCGGTACCCGTGGAGATCGAGGAGGCGGCCCGGGTTGACGGCTGCAATCCTTACGGGGTGTTCTTCCGCATCGTTTACCCGCTTATGAAGCCGATGCTTGTCACGGTCATCATCCTGAACACCCTCTGGATCTGGAACGATTACCTCCTGCCTTCGCTGGTGCTGCAGAGCGCGGAGCTGCGTACGATTCCGATCGCAACCTATGCGTTTTTCGGTCAATACACGAAACAGTGGGATCTGGCCTTGCCCGCCCTCGTGCTTGGCATTTTGCCGGTGATCGCATTTTTCCTGCTCATGCAGAAATACATTATCCACGGCATTACCGCCGGATCGGTGAAGGGCTGAGAAAAACTCTATCAATGTAACTCTAAAATGCCAGACCGCGATTAGCAGCAGTTATTCTTGCGATAACAGGAAGCCGTATGCTTTGAAGTCGACTCTTCCTGATATCATAAAAAAGGCAAGCGTTTTCATCAAGTGGAAAATTCGTAAGTCAGCAACAGGCGGCATACCATATCAAGGGGGATTCGGCACATGAAAAAACTCTTTAAATTATCGTTCATACTCGTTATGGCAATGGCACTGATTTTGACAGGCTGCGGCGGAGGCCAGCAGGGCGGGGGCAGCGCGGCAGAAGGCGGAAGCGGCGGGAACAGCGGGAATAGCGGGAACGGCGAAAAAACGATTCATATTTTCCAGTACAAAGTGGAAATTGCGGAAGCGATGAACCGGCTGAAGGAGGAATATGAGGCCTCGCATCCCGGCATCAAGCTGGACATTCAGACCGTCGGCGGGGGAAGCGATTACGGCGCGGCGCTGAAGGCGAAGTTTGCGGCTGGCGAGCAGCCGGATATTTTCAACGTCGGGGGTTATCGCGAGCTGGATACCTGGCTTGAGTATTTGGAGGACTTGTCCGACCAGCCGTGGGTTGGAGATGTCGTGGATGTTGCCAAGGAACCTATGACCAAGGACGGCAAGCTGTATGGACAGCCGTTGAACCTGGAAGGTTACGGATTTATTTATAATAAGGATCTTTTCGCCAAAGCAGGCATCACGGAGATTCCAACGACACTGACGGAGCTGGAGGCTGCGGCGAAGAAGCTGCAGGCAGCGGGAATTACCCCGTTCTCCAACGGGTATCAGGAGTGGTGGGTGTTCGGCAACCATTTGCTGAATGTGGCCTTTGCCAACCAGGACGATCCGGCGGCGTTCATTGCCGGCCTGAATGACGGTTCGCAGCAGTTTGCCGGCAATCCCATCTTTGAACAGTGGTTCAACGTGTTTGACCTGACGCTGAAATACGGCAATGAAAATCCGCTGACGACAGACTACAACACACAGGTAACGACCTTTGCCACGGGCCAGGCGGCCATGATGCAGCAGGGCAACTGGACGCAGGTGCAGATTGATGGCATCAATCCCGACCTGAACCTGGGCATTCTACCGATGCCGATTAATGATGATCCTGAGCGCAATGATAAATTATTCGTTGGTGTCGCCAACAACTGGGTCGTGAATAAAAATTCGCAGGTGAAGGATGAGGCTAAGGAATTCCTGAACTGGCTGGTCTCGTCTGAAGAGGGCAAACGCTATATCACCAAGGAGTTCAAGTTCATTCCTGCCCTGAAGAGCATTGAAGCATCACCTGAGGATCTGGGTGATTTGGGAACAGAGGTAGTGAACTACAGCAAGCAAAACAAAGTGATGAACTGGAACTTCAGCAACTACCCTGAAGGAGCAGCCCAGGAATTCGGAAGCTCCATGCAGGCGTACGCAGCGGGCAAGTTGAATAAAGAGCAGCTGCTGGAAGAGTTTCAGAACACATGGAACAATCTGAAGGCAAAATGACATTCCCATGGCAGTTGGCCAAATAAGCTGTTAACTTAACAGCCCTTAATCGAAGCAGACTCATCCCATGCCCAAGGCCATGGACTTCTCAACTGAATTTTTGTAATGATTGGAATATAAATGGTAAAAATAATGTGCATGAAGGCCGAACGGTCGGGTGCACAGCATAAAGAATGCCGCGGCTGTTGGGCCGCGGTTTCTTTTTTGTAGGCGGGTGAGGGGGGATTAAGCTGATAGCTGCCTCCTTTTGACACAGTGTTGTATAGCGGACCTGAGAGACTTTATTGTTGCCAAACCCTTTTCATGCCTTCAGGCGGGACAGAGGTGCAGCTATTTATTCCGTGATTGACTGTTTACCGACAGATTTGGGGGAATAAGGGCTGTGTAGTTCTGAAGCTAGAGCAAATGAGCTTATACACGCGGATTAACGGCACTATGGCCGGGTTCTTATACGGGATTTGTTCAACAGCTTCCGCCGCCTCATCGGGCCTGCGGCTGTGAACTGCCCGTTAACGCAATCTTTTGAGCAAAAGGGTTTTGAAAAGATTGGGTTTTCGTATATGATGGAATTTGACACTCCACACGACTAAAGCCGTGGGATTCTTGGATCGTTAGCTCACTATTTCTGCTTCGTGCAACTCCCAAGTTCAGGGCTGTGTCATCAGCTCATCCTAAGACAGTGCATATAGCATCTTAGGCTGGCAGACTGTTACCATCTGCCACAGAGGGGTGTTCAAATGTTTTTACGTCTTGTGCTTGACGGACTCCATAGATTGTACGCTCGGAAAGTCCTCTTTAAGTCCGAGCAACCGCATATCTATGCTGTTTCCAAAAGAGCGAACACCTGTTTTCATTATATCAAATGAAGCCTTGTCGAGCAGTTGAACGGCCCAAAGGCAGTTCTTGCTCGAAGCCGATTCATCCCATACCAAAAGGCAAGGGTTTTCTCGGCTAAATATTATGTAACAATTCGAAAGGCTGGACGGGAGACAGACATGGATCAACCGCTGTATGGAATTTGGCTCGGAGATGTATTTTTTTGTTTTTCCGGTGAGACGTCGGAACCACGCGTAGACGCTTGGAGCAGTATCGTACGCAAAATGAAGCTGAAGGACGGCTCACAGCCGTTCCGTCAGGCTGCCCTCCGGCTGGCGGAGCTGCGCCTGGCAGGTCCGGCGCGGCAGGAGCCGGTCAAGGGAGGCAAGCGGCGCGCCATGCTGGGACGGATGCTGGAGGGGCTTGCGATTGACGCGAAGGAGACGGCTGCTCTGCTTCTGCGGCTGAATGAGCAGGATTGCGCGGCTGCCGGCGTCCGTCTTGGCGAAGAGATCGGATACTGGCAGAAAGCGGCGCTGTTTGCGCTGGAGCTGCTGCAGCGGGGAGAGATCGTGCCCGGGTTGAAGGAGCTGCAGCAGAGCGGAGCAAGACGGCGCGGCGGTCAGGAGACCGCAGTGGGGGTGTGGCTTCCGCGGCTGAGCGGAGAGGAGAACATCGCCCGTTTCCGCGAGCTGGCCGCGGCGATGCCGGCCATCGGGCTGGCGGCGCCTGCCGCTTTTGCCGGGAGCGAGCCGGGCTCGCGTGAGGAAGCGGCCTGTACGGTGCTGCATTCCTTTATGTCCGCGATGATCCATACGGAGACGGCAGCAGCCGTCGCTCAGGCGGAGCGGGAGATCGCCAAATACCGGGCGGATTACCGACGCGGCCGGTCCCCGCTGGCGGAGCTGTGGTGGAACAGCCTGCTCACAGGCTCGCGCCCGCTGACGGTGCAGGGCACTGCGGCGGAGCTGGAAGAACTGTCGGAACAGATATTTTCGCTGCCGGGCGCAGCGATTCCATATATTGAACGGGAGGAGAAGGAGCCGGAGGAAGGCAGCCTGCGTTTATGTCTGCGGCTGGAGCCACCGCTGGAGGAGATGAAGGAGTGGCGGGTGTCCTTCTGGGCCGAAAGCGATGTAGAGCCGGGCATGCGGCTGCCCGCAGGGGCCATTTGGTCCTACCCGGAGCCGGATCTGATGCGCGGGGATGTCGTATACCGCGATGTCCATGTACAGCTTCTCACAGTGCTGGGCCGGGCATCCGAGCTGTCGGCGGATATCCGTGAGATGCTGCGGCATCCCCGGCCGGAAAGCTTTCTGCTGGCGGCGGAGGATTTCTTCCACTTCCTTGCCGAGGCGGTCCCGCTGCTGCAAAAGAACGGGGTTACCGTTCAGATGCCTTCCCGCTGGAGCCGTGAAGGACGGCGCCGGGCGGGACTCAGGCTGCGGATGAGGGACGCCGGGCAGGCGGAAGGGCATTCCACACCGCTTGGAATGAGCCAAGTCGTCGCTTTTGATGCGGAAGCGGTGCTTGGCGGAGAGAAGCTGTCCGTGGAGGAACTGGAGGCCATCGCGGCTGCCAACCTGCCTTATGTCAGGCTGCGTGGCGAATGGATCGAGGTGGACCCGAAGGAGATCCGGCAGGTGCTTCGCTTTATGAAGAAGCAGGAGGAGGGAGAGATGTCCTTCTCCGAATGGATGCACCTGGCAGCGGAACAGGATGCGACGGGCGAAGCCGTATGGAAGGGATTGTCCATTTACGGAGCGCAATCGTTCGGCCAGCTGGCTTCCCTTGCCGAAGGCGGCGGCCTGCGTTCCGTCAAGCCGCGTCCTGTACCTTCAGAGCTGCACGGCCAGCTCCGTCCTTACCAGGAGCGGGGGTATCAGTGGCTGGCGGCAATGCGTGGCCTGGGCTTCGGGGTATGTCTTGCGGATGATATGGGGCTCGGCAAAACCGTGCAGGTGATTACCTGTCTGCTGGATTACAGGAAAATCCGCACAGAGAACGGGCCCGCCCTGATTATCTGCCCCACTTCCCTGCTGGGCAACTGGCACCGCGAGCTGCAGCGCTTCGCTCCCGACCTGTCGCTGTACATCCACCATGGAGTACAGCGGGTGCATGGAACGGATTTTCAGGAGCAGGCGCGCATGCATGATATCGTGCTGACGACCTATCATCTGGCAGGCCGGGACGGGCCGGATCTGTCGTCTCTCACCTGGTCGTCCATTGTCCTTGATGAGGCGCAGTATATTAAAAATGCCCGCACCAAGCAGTCGCAGAGTGTCATGAAGCTGTCCGCCCCGCACCGCATCGCCATGACAGGCACGCCTGTCGAGAACCGGCTGAGCGAGCTGTGGTCGATATTCCAGTTTCTGAATCCCGGGTATCTCGGAACTGCTTCATCCTTCCGTCATCGTTATACGACGGCAGGGGATGAGCGGGGGGTGGCGCTGCGCGAGCTGCATCGGCTGGTGTCGCCCTTTATGCTGCGCAGGCTCAAGAGCGATCCCGACATCCGCAAGGATTTGCCGGAGAAGCTTGAGCTTAAGTCATACTGCGCCTTGACGCCTGAGCAGGCGGGCATGTACCGGGGCGTAGTGGATCAGCTGATGGGCCGCATTGACGGACAGACGGGCATCGCCCGCAAAGGTCTGGTGCTGTCGTCGCTGACCAAGCTGAAGCAGATTTGCGACCATCCCGCGCTGCTTGCCCCAGGGCGAAGCGATCTGGCGAAGCCGGAGGCCTCCGGTAAAATGCAGCGGCTGCTGGAGCTGGTGGAGGCGATCCGGGAGAACGGAGAAGCTGCGCTTATCTTCACCCAGTATGTGGGGATGGGCGAGCTGCTCGTATCCCGGCTGGAGCGTGTATATGGACAGAAGCCATTTTTCCTGTACGGCGGGCTCGCCAAATCGCAGCGGGACGACATGGTTCAGCGCTTTCAGCAGGGCGACGGCCCCGATTTGTTCGTGCTGTCCCTGCGCGCTGGCGGCGTGGGTCTGAACCTGACCCGGGCCAGCCATGTGGTGCATTATGACCGCTGGTGGAATCCGGCGGTGGAAAACCAGGCTACAGACCGTGTCTTCCGCATCGGGCAGAGCAGGAACGTGCAGGTGCACAAGCTGATCTGCCAAGGGACGCTGGAAGAGCGGATCGATGAATTGATAGAGAGCAAAAAGGCGCTCTCCGAGCAGGTTGTCGGCTCCGGCGAGAACTGGCTGACAGAAATGTCGGACGAAGAGCTGCGCGGGCTGATTTCTCTGCAAAACGACATCTGGGTATAAGGGGGAGCGTTATGCAAGTCAAGCTGCAAATTTCCGCAGGGCACTGGGAAGCAGAGGTTACGCCCGCGGCCGGTCCGGAGAGTGATCCGGACCAGGCTGTATCGGCCGGATGCCGCGTCTCCGGCACGGCCACGCTGCTCACAGCGGAGCAGAAGGAGCAGCTGCTAGCGGAGCTTGGGGACTGTCCGCTGGAGCTGTACAAGCTGCTCCAGGGTCGGGACAGTCCCCTGCTGGCCGCGTGTGGCCTGCCTCCTGTGCAGGCGGAGGCATGCTCCTGCGGAGACGCGGACTGCTGTCACGCGGCCGCCGCGGCGCAAGCTCTGGCTGCTTCGCCGCTGCAGCGGCTGGAGCTGGCGGGCCTGCCGCGGGAAGAGCTGCTGCGCGGCGTCTTCGCCGCATGGCCGCAGGAGGCGGAGGCAGCCTCCTCCACTGCGGCCACGGCTGGAGCCGGTGCGCGCAGCGGCAGCTCACGCGGCGGCGTGGCCATCAACGAATGGATTGCCGAGGCGGCCGTGGAGGACACGCTGCACCGGCCCGGGCCGGGCTTCCATTCGTTTGAGGTCAAGCTGCCACAGGAGCTTGCGGCGGACGGCGGCCTGCCGGATGCAGCGAAGCTCCTGCCCGGTCTGCCGCGTGCCGCGCAGGCGCTGGAGTTGGTCCGGGAGAAGGCTGCCGCCCGCGCCCGGGAAACGTCTTTGCCCAAAAACAGCGGATAACGCCGCATAGGGCCGCATACTGGAGCATCGGAGCATAGAGGTGCGCGGAGAGCCTTTAGGCGTGTTTCGTGCCGCCTGCGTTTTGATGTAAAATAAAAGTTGATTGCCTTATTTACATGAAGAGAAACGGAGAAGCGACATGAAACGAAATAAAGAAATCATATATGGAACAAAGTTGTTATCTGGTACAAAGCTGCTGTTCCCGGCACTGCTGCTGCCGGGCCTGCTGCTGGCAGGCTGCGGGACGAACGGCGCGGGAGCCCAAGGAAGCCCGCAGGCCAATACACCTGCTGCTGACGCACAAGCGCCGCAATCCGATACTCCAACAGCTGACGCTCCGACAACTGATGTACAAACCCCGGAAGCCGATGTTCCAACATCTGACGCTCAGACCCCTGAGTCTGATGCGCCGGGTGCTGACGGCCAGACCGTGAAGCCGGCCAAGCCGGAGACATCTTCTGGGGAGAAAGAAGCAGAAACGGAACAACAGGCCGGGAACAATGACGGTGGAGGAAAGGCCGATGCCGCTGACAGCAGTAAGGATGCTGATGACAGCAGCAAGGACGCTGGTGACAGCAATAAGGATGCGGAGGCAGCCGATCCGGTTATGGCAGCACGAGCCGCAAGCTCGCTGCAGACAACCATCAAGAAGGCGGGCGGAGTCGCCGTTGTAACGAATGCCACCGCCCAGACGGTGATTGTCAATAAACAGCGCAGCCTGCCCAAAGGTTATGAGCCCTCCGATCTGGTGGTGCCGAATGTGCCGTTTTCCTTCGATGGCCCTCATGAGAAGCGGCATATGCGGAAGGAAGCCGCAGGAGCGCTGGAAAAGCTATTCGCAGCTGCGAAAAAGGACGGTATTAAGCTGCGCGCAGTGTCCGGCTACCGCTCCTATGCACGGCAGAAAACGATCTACAATAACAACGTAAAAACCAAGGGGCTGGAGTATGCGTCCAAGGTCAGCGCTGTTCCCGGAATGAGCGAGCACCAGACCGGCCTTGCCATCGACGTATCCAGTCCGAGCGTAGGCAACGCGCTGGAGCAGTCCTTCGGCAGCTCCAAGGAAGGCAAATGGCTGGCAAAGCATGCCCCTGAATACGGCTTTGTCATTCGTTATCCGAAAGGAAAAGATGACATCACCGGTTATGTATACGAACCGTGGCATATCCGTTACATCGGGGTTGACCTGGCGGAGGATGCAGCAACCAAGGGACTGACTCTGGAAGAGTATTTTGATGAGGATCATATTAAGTTGTAACGGTACGGATAGGAATATAGCCTGTCCGCCCGTTTCAAGAACCGTCTTCAGCCGAAGGCGGTTTTTTTTGTAACGTTTAAGCATATCACATACACGTCGGTACTCTTTTCGGTCAGTAGATGCTGCGGGATCTTTAAATATTTGATATTCAACACACGAGTAGCCCGCCCCAACGGGGCAGGCAGGATACTCCGGGTAGATACAGGCTCTTCTCCCCGTTCTTATACAAGGCAACTCATCAGTGAGGAACGGACTCGTTTAAGACTAAGAACGGCACGCATGAAAAAAAGCTAAATGTCCCTCAGCTGGAATAAGCGCCGCTTCCTATAAACGAATCGTAAAGCTGCGTGTGAACGGCTTCGCCAGCTCATCATAATCCCGAAGTTCAATCGTAAATGTGTAGCTATTTTGCGATTGGCTGGCAGATACGGTGCCGCTGATCGTCCCGGTGAAGCGGTCGAGTGTCAGTCCGGCAGGAAGACTGCCGCTTTTCAGTGTCCAGTCGTAGAAAGGAACACCGCCCTTGGCTGTTAGCTTTTGGTTGTAGCTTTGCCCTCTTGTGGCATTAGGCAAGGAAGTTGTAACAATTTCCGGTTCGAGAAAAGGGGTTAGCTTGCGGTTCAGCTTCCAGCCGGCTTTCTCGGCAATGAGCAAGGTTAGCTTGGTGAGCATCCAGCGGCGTACCGGAAATTCTGCCGACCAGCCTGCGCTTTGACCGCTGAGACGGTCCCAGTATTGCCGGTCTCCCGGGATATGGTAGCTGCTATCCAGCGGAACACGTACACCCTGGTACGCTTCGACGACCGCGTCAGCGCCGCCGCTGCTGTGATAGGCTCGCATTCCTGCCCACGAATCGCTGAAAGCAACGGCATGGCCGAACTCATGCATAATGAGGCCATATACATCCGTCACCTGTGTGAGATCGGTTTTGTACCAGTCGTCATCATTCAGCGAGGTGAACACTTGAGCATCGGGATAAAAATCCAGCGCGGTTCCTAAGGAACGATGGATGGGACCTGGCACCCGTACGCCGTTTCTTGTATGGTAAGAGCCGCTGTTGCCAGGCCATCCCGTCGAATACGGGCCGTCGAGGCCCCGCAGGAAAATCCATTCCCCATTATATGGCGCGTTATTCGTTCCAATCGTATGCCCGTTCCAGTCATTGTTCGGAATATAGTTGCGTTCGGCTCCGGCAGGAACGGTATCGAATGGCTCCATATCGAAGAAGTAGAACCAGTCCTTAATCGCCTGCTCGGCGGCTTTGCGAATACCCGGATCATCAAAATAGTGATTGACTGTATCGTAGCGGTAATCGAATACCAGCGGAAAACGGGTTTCTTGATTATCGTCCTGGTCCCATACCCGGATCGGAATCGTATGCGTTCGTGAAGCTCCCGCACTGTCCGCAATGGTGAGGGAGAGCGTATAGTGCTCAATCTCGTCCGGGCCGCCGTTGCGGTCTGGTGCAACCTCCAGCTTGAAATCCTTCCTCTCGGATGCATTATTAAAATTTAACACCTTCGTAGCACCAGTGGCAGATAATGTGCTGGGCAGATTCATCATGAGCCGGGACGTGCCTTGTGCCCTGAGTGTGATGGTGATCGGATACGCCGCACTGGCAGGAGGCTTCACGGTCAGATTAATGAAGGGGTTGGCGATATAGCCCTGCCAATCCACCAGATCAACGCCGTATCCATTAATGATACGTCCGAAGCGGTCAATGACCTCGGCATCGCTGCCAATCGCTTGCGGGGACATGCTGGAGGCCGGGACTTGTACGGTTTCGTTATTGACAAGAGACTCCTTCATAGAAGCAGAGCCGCATGAATCAGATTCAATGTTTGCCGACAGGGGTGGTCTTGCATGTTCTTTACACATAACAGCATCCTCCTATAAGCCGGGCGGCCTCTAAACCGGGCAGCAGCAAGGCTTCCACGTAAACCGCCCGCCTTTTTAAATGATTAGGGCATACGGATGAATCATTCACATTACAAGCCATTCACATGTTAAAAAGTTAACGTCATAAAATGTTCGTTTTAATCGGCTCCTTCGGCATACGAATTGGCTCCCAAAGGACGAGCATTAACGGTTGCTTGCTGAGACCAAGCCCTGGATTTCCTGTGCCGTCAGCGCTTTGTTGTAAATGATCAGCTCATCTACCGCGCCGTTCAGATAGGGATCATCGAACTGGGATTTACCGATATAATTCCGGTCTGTCAATCCAAGACTAGACGGATTCAACGTCATATTAGCGTTACGCGTTGCTTCCACACCGTCCACATACAATATCCCCGTATTGCCTGACAGGGTCACGGCCACATGCTTCCAGATGCCTGTAGCCAATTCCGGTGCGTTCAACTGCTGCTCTTCCCCGTTCCCCGAGATGGTGATGGCAAAGCGCATACCTGTCCCTTCGGCCTTCGGGGTCAAAAACATATACCGATCCGTTCCTGTTCCAAAATCAAACAAGCGAGCCCAGCCGTTATGCGTGTTTACTCGTACCCAGGCTGCAATCGTAAAGTCATTTACGCTGCTAACGATACCGGCAGGCAGGCTGGCATAAGCGTTTGTACCGTTGAAGTGCAGGGCATTGCCCTTCCGTCCGGTACCCCACGTGCCACCGCTTACGCTGGCATGCTGCCCGTGACCGGACGAATCGGCTGCGGTAGATCCGGCTGTTTCATTAAAATCATAACGGGCTATAATATCTCCGGCAGGATCCGGATTGCCTGAACCTGACTGAATACGAATATCGTAGGTGGCCGCAGTTCCAATATTCAGTCTGACCGTCGTCGGCAAGGCATTGGCAGCCGTGACAGAGCCGATCTTTGTGCCGTCCACGAGCACGTCATACGTACCTGCCGCAAGCCCTGTCATAGTCAAAGCAGTGGTATGAGCCGTGCCCGGTGTCGTATTTTTCAGCGTCAGACGGACGTTGTTCTTGGACTGGGATACGATGGCCGAGCTATATTGGTCCCGGTTCAGCTCCAGGCTCAGCTTTTGGGTGATCAGATGCAGACGTTGAAATACACCGTCCTTTGGAATAACCGTATAGCTGTTATTGCTTTCCGTAACGTCACAGCCGTAGCCGTACAGGCCGAATATCGGATCGACCGCTACATCCGAGCTTAGTATTTTAATCGCTCCAAACAGCCCCAGATCGGCTTCCCCGGCCATGCCGCGCCATCCGTTAAAGAGAGGACCGCCGTCCAGGCCCAGAGCGCCGTAATTGCCCTTGCCTGCCTGATACGTCCACGCTACTGTCCCGATATTGGCAGGATCAGAACTGATCTGTCCTGAGTTAATCGCTCCGATGTTCGCCAGCTTGGCGGCATAGGATAGACGTTGGTCCACTTCAGGCTTGGATGAATATCGTCGTGTCCAATCGTCCATGGCATAGCCCGCCAGCGAGGTGGTGTACTGGAAGTTCCACCAATTCTCCCCGGTAATAGTGACTGGATCGGCATAATAGTACCAGACAGGCATATGACCGCGCGCGGCGCGTGTTTTGGCATTGATTTTGCTCATCATCGTCGTGTTGTTGTTCATTTTGGCCAGCGTATATACCGCTTCCTCGCCTGTATTGTCGTAATTGTATTCGGAGCCGTAGGGATAGGTGGTGTTTTTGAAGTTGTTGTACTTGGTGGACATTTTGCCAATGACATCGTTGGCCTCAGTGGTCAAGCCTTCTTCCTGAAGTGCTTTAATGATATCTGGTGTGGTCAGCTCACCCATGAGCCCCGTGTTCCAGTTATAAGCGACAGGACCTTCATACAATGCCTTGAAAATACGATAAGCACGCAGCAAATACGTATTTCTGCTGTTGCGGTAGCTGATCAGGTTGGGATACAGCTTGGCGAGCTTATACATACTGAAAAACGTGTTGTAAACATGCGGATAGGCATAGCCGCGGTATGTCGGTGTCGTATTAGGCTGCGGCATCAGGAAATCAGGAACCAGATAATCGGTATGATGTCCTTCCATCAGATTCGTCCAGATCGCCACCTCCAGATAATCATCGACTGCCTTGATCTCGGAGGCTACAGGTTTCTGGACATTTTTCTCCGCCAGAAACTGGCCGTGTGTCAATCCCCAATCATCCCCCCAGCCCCAGTAGCCTGCAAAGCTGTTGCGCTTGGCCTTGTATTGCATCATCCAATCGTCAAACACCTTGTCCCGCAGATCGCCAGGTACCTGCCACTGCGTGCTGTTAACCATGAAGGTGGAGTGACGCTGGAGCGCAGCATCAACAGGTTCGATCGCATAAAACTGCAGGACTGTTTTTTCGCCGTTGCCATAGTTCACCGTAATATTGTTGTGTCCCAGCCGTCCGAGCGTCAGTTCATATATTTTATGATTTGTAGAAACCGTTTGCAGATAGCTGATCGTGGTTTCGGACGGGTATTGGGCGGTAACAGAGGTAATGGATTTGCTGGTGTGCAGATCAAACTTGGCTTTGAGATTGGTTGGGACGATCATGCCTGGAACTACAGTCACATCCACATGGGCCTCGCTGTACAGCCTTTCCTTTACAGCCTGCTCGTCCGCTACCTTGAAAAATTTAAAGGCATATGTTTTGCTTTCGCCCGGAGCAAGTGACAGGCTGGTGTTCCCGAGATAGCCGCGATTGGTGCTTTTAATGACATTGGAGTGAATATAGAATACATTCAGCCCTTCGCTCCAGCCGCCTTGGTCCATCGCCCATTTACTGCCGGGATGTTCCTCCACTCTCCAGTGGTCCTGATATTCGAGACCCGCGCCGGTAGAGGCATCAGGGAGAAGTAATAAATACGGACCGATACCGCTAGGACGCGCAGCAGTAATATAGGAGCTGTTATGTCCTACAAAGGAGTGAGAGAGCACCCTTGTTTCATAGATTTGTTCGTTATTGCCGCCGGACCAAAATTCATTGAAGGGAAGCGGCAGTCCCCAATCTCCGATTTCCAGCGTTTGATTAGAGGTGTTGGTTACTTTCATTTGCCAATGCAAATAGTCATTAACCAACGAATACGTCTCAAGTAAAGTAAAATTGCGTATTCCCTGAGCATTTGATGAATTTTGATAGGACACCTGAACACTGTTGCCGGAAGAGGTGATATTGCGTGCATCAGCAGAATTGCTTGTCCATGCCCGCGTCCATGCTCCGTTACCAAGACGGTAAGTGAACATAAGCTCACCGAGCCACTGATGATCTGGTGTATTTTGATTAGGTGCGTTGGAGCCGTTCATAACATAATTCGTATTGAATGTGTCCCCTACCAGACGTAAGGAAGAGATATCTCCGTAATCTCCGACCGAGATGGAGAATACCTGATTAGATAGCTGTATTGCCATGCTATCAACCTCCTTGAAAAGATTTGTGAGAGCATACTCACAGCCTTAATATATGTAGGAGGAATGCTTTTGCAACCTTATGTGTGGAGATTGATAGAAAATAGATTCATATACTAATGCAGAAGAATAAAGGGGAAATGAACCTTCAGGCCGGCAAATCGCGTATAGTTGTAAATAGTGCCATAATCGTCAGACACGGACTGCTGCGTGAAGGGATAAAGCAGTTATGCACAATGGATGAAGAAAGGAAGGGAACAGCTATTTATTATTCGCTTATGTATCGGGAATGGTCCGAGGAAAAGAAGTGGGAGGTCCGCAGTCTGGCGCATGAATCCGTTTCAGGTGATGAGCTTTTCTTAAGAAAGCTTGTGGATGCGACATATCTGAACGGGCGATTGTGGGGACATACCTCTCATGAAAATGAAGATAATCTGGCGCATTCCATCTATGTGGCACCATTTAAGGAACAGGTGTCGGAGCCGTATGCTTCGGCGATTACAAAAGCCTTGTCCGAAGAACGATCCATACCGTCGATATTAAAGCCCTCGTACTGGTTATGGAACGAACACGGCTTCCATCCCATGGAGCGAAATGAAGCTTCGGTATTCACGCTGGAGCTGGCGAGGCGGCTGCTGGACCACTATACCGTGCTGGATGGCAGAACTTATCAATATTTATATTCCGTGCTCGATACCGGCCGCAACAGCGTGCATTTCTTCCTGGAGGAGGTCGATTTATGATGCGTGAGGAGTTCAAGACGGTGGTACCGTCAGACCTCAGCACAGGTGTGAACGGGTTGCCTTTCGTCCGGGACGAAAGCCTGACAACCGACCGCGGCGAAGGCCACGCTGCCAAACCGGGCTCCAAGGTGAAAATGGCGGCCTTCGCGCTGATGCTGGTCGTTCCGGCTGCACTGACAGGCTGCGGTACTAATGATGACTGCGATGACCCGGATTATTATAATCCGAATGCCTGTGATTATAACTCAAGTGGCGGCTCGTACTACGGGGGCTCCTACTATGGCGGCTCCAAAAAAAGCGGCTCCTCCTACAAATCAGGCTCATCCCACAGCGGCTTCGGCAGCGGCGGCTCTTCCAGCGGCTTCTTCTCGGGAGGTTAAGGGATGCGCCGGATTTTGCAGCTGCCGGCCCGGCACGAAGATTTGTTTACAGGCAGGATTGCCGAACAAATCCCTTATCACCGGATGTACGGCAAGCAGTACTG
The DNA here is from genome assembly GCF_046098255.1 of Paenibacillus jiangxiensis. Lineage (NCBI taxonomy): Bacteria > Bacillati > Bacillota > Bacilli > Caryophanales > Paenibacillaceae > Paenibacillus > Paenibacillus jiangxiensis. The sequence goes on along the minus strand of NZ_JBJURI010000007.1, from coordinate 112,446 downwards.
TCTGCCCTCGTTAACCTTGTACCGACGGGAGGAAATGGATGAGTTGGTCTATGCGTCGGAGGCGGTTGACGCCATCTACCGCAAAGCGCTGGCATTTGTGCAGGAGTATATGCCTGACAGCTATCTGACCGGCCCTCTGGGCATCCATCCCGGCCTGCTGCGCGCGGCGCGCATGCCCGTCCCCTGCGGCGGCATTACCCGCCAGGATTGGATTATCGGCGAGCAGGGCATGAAGTGCATCGAGAATAATACGGACACACCGACAGGCATCCCTGAGGCGGCTTATCTGGAAGGCGAGCTGGTGCGATTGGCTGAGGTCCCGGGGCTGGTGGCGCCTTCACAAGGAATGAATAATTTGCTGCGTGAGACGCTGTCGGCACTGATCGGGTTTTATAGGCAGCAGGGGCAGGATGGAAAAGTCTTCTTTACATGTTATGACTGGCACACTGAGGACCGCATGAACACGCGCTATCTGATGCGGATGTGTGAGGAGGCGGGTTTTGATACTGCTTATGCGCCGCTTGAAGAGCTGGAGATCATCCCGGGAGAAGGGCTGTTTCACCGGGGGGAGCCGATCCGCATCCTGTATCGTCTGTATCCGCTGGAATATTTAATTCATGACCGGGAGGAGGAAAGCGGTCTTGAAGTCGGATATGAGCTCATTCGTTTGATGGAGCAGGGCAAGCTTGGCCTGATTAACCCGCCGCAGCACATTATCAGCCAGAGTAAAGGCTTTATGGCCACGGTCTGGTCGCTGTACGAACGGAATGAGCAGACTCCTGAGTTTTGCGGGTTCCGGCTATTCGATGACAGGGAGCTGGAAATCATCCGGACATACCTGCTGCCAACCTATTTTGCTGCTGCGCCTTTTGAGCAGACCGGAACTGCTTATGCGGCCAAAGGCATGTGGGGGCGGGAAGGCAAGGGGACACAGCTGATGAACGCCTCTGGCGAAGCGGCTGCGGAGGCACATTTTCCGGTTGAGAAGAAGGATTTAACAGCTGAGGAGGCGGCTGAAGCGGCTGCAACAGCGGCTTATTACAACGAACAGCCCAAGATTTATCAGCGCTTTTGGCCGATGCAGGAAGCCGCAGCCGTTACGGAAGAAGGGCTTTACAAGGGGCATCTTCTGACAGGCATCTTTGTCGTGGGAGGCAGATTTGCGGGGGTGCTGCCAAGGATCGGGGAGAAGATCACAGGGGATATGGCCTTTTACTGCGCGGCTGCGGTTGAGCCGGATGAAGAAACTCGTTGATAACGAGTTTTCGCAAACTTACAACTTTAGTCATATTTAGTGCTGGTCAAGCAGCGTTATAGAGTCAGTTTTGAGTTTCAGGAGGAGGAGAACAATTGAGTCAATTCGGATTATCCGCGGCTAATTTGGGCATCGGCATCGTCCTGTTATTTATTGTGCTGGTTGCCGGTTACTTTGTATTCAGTAAAATCACCCGTTATGATGACAGCGAGGAAATGGCGCGCGGCAACGAAGCGGCAGGCATCTACATGGGCAGCAAAATGCTGGGTTTGTGCATCATTGTCGGCATGGTGTCCTTCAGCACCCATTCCTGGGCGGATATGCTGATCTGGTCGGTGATTGGCATCGTGATCCTGTCCCTGGTCTATGTTGTTTTCGACTGGGTGACGCCGCGCACGAAAATTTGCGAGGAAATTGCAAAAGGCAATGTGGCCCTGGCCCAGTTGCTTCGCTCGATTATTATCGGCGTCTCGCTGGTTATCGGCACATTTTTAATGTAATTATTCGGGTTAAAAGAGCGAGTATCAATGGCTGATTGCCATCAATACTCGCTTTTAACGGTTATCACAGCCGCTAATGGCTCCAAGAATGTTGATTTCAAATTATAGCGGTTGCCATGTCGCTTATTTCGCTTGAACGGAGCATTTTTGGCCTAGATTAAGGCAAATAACGTTGATCACGACCGTTAGAATTTAGAAAAGGCATTTTTTCGTAAAATAGCAGCGGCTGCAACCGTTAGATTTCCGGCGGGTGGAATATCGGCTCGTAAACCTGAGTTTCGACGAAAATCTGAAAAGTAGGTACAAAAGGTCGAGGACAGGGGGAGCTTAGACCTGTTCTCGACTTTTTTGCTTACAGAAATCGCCGGGGATTGGCGATTTCTTTCTGATTTAAGTAGGGACATGCACGAAGCAAATTTATTATCATTGAAATTTGGGGTCAACAGCGATGGGAGGAATGGTTCGTTCTCGGAGCGTCAGCCCTTCTGGGGCATCACCTTCGACTACACACGCTCGATACGCTCGGTGAGGCTTTCCCCGGACAGGTCTTCTCCTCCGGGAAGGCCGTTGTTCCCCTCAGGTTCCTCTGTCGCGGCGGCTTCCTCCGTCAGGGAGAGGATCTGCCTGCGCAGATTCAGCATTTTCCGATCCAGGTCATCTGCCGCTTTGGCGGCTTCGGCCAATTCAGCGACGACATGCTCCGGCACCTGCTTATCAAATTTATAGTACAGAATGTGCTCAAGGCTTGCCCAGAAATCCATCGCCAGTGTCCGGATCTGGATCTCCACCTTCATCCAGCGTTTGCCCTCAAACAGAATAAGCGGCACTTCCACGATCAGATGCAGGCTCTGGTAGCCGTTGGGCTTGGGCTGTGCAATGTAATCCTTGACCTCTTTAATGCGGATGTCCTCGCGTGTGCACAGATGATCGTACAATCTGTAGATGTCCTTCACAAAAGCGCATACGATGCGCATTCCAGCAATATCATGAATCTGAGTCAGAATATTGTGGATGGTCACCTCGTAACCTTTGCGCCGGACTTTTTGGATCATGCTTTGCGGCTCCTTGATCCTTGTCTTAATATGCTCAATCGGGCTGTAGCCGTCCTGAATCTTCCATTCCGTCTGGATCAGCTTGATCTTGTTCTTCAATTCCTCCAGGGCGAGCTGGTAAAGGACAGGGATTTTCTTCCACTCGTCTATTTGCTTGCTCAGGTCCTCGTTCAGCTCAAGATGGTGCTGAAATTCCTGGAGCGGCAGAGGGGTGTGGTTTAACAGCTTCTCTGGTTCATTCACAAGGCATTTCTCCCGGCGGGCCGCACGGCAGCCTGATTTCATCAGGATATCGTCAACGATCATACTGCAGTGCGGCCGTTTTTAATTCATGTAGCAATCGCTTTAATTGTACACTATAACAAAACCTGTGAGCAAAAACGGTCAGCGTGCCGGTACGCTGCGTGTGGCCTCCTGCATGGGTGAAGAACATAACGGGCATAAAGGAGGAGACTCGGCGGCTGCCGCTATTTCATTTCGTGCATAGCCGGCGTGCTTGATGTCCTTTCTGATCCACGCGCTGCAGGCGGGAGAGGAGCAGTTCCATACGGGAACGGTGATCATTCGCGCCTTGCTGTCGCGTGTCTGGGCGCCGGGTTTGACTTGGGCGGCAGGTCTGGCTTGAGCACCGGGGCGCTGGGCATGCGGGTCCTGACGTCCGGAGGGTGCGGACGGCTTGACGCCATATGCTTCGAGCAAAAAGCGCGACACCGCGGCAGGTTTGCCGTGATTGGCGGCAGGCGATGTGATGTACAGCATCTGCTTTGCCCTTGTAACTGCCACATACGCCAGCCGCCGTTCTTCCTCCAGGAGCTGTTCAGGATCAGCCTGAGCGCCGGGCGTGACAGGAGTCAGCAGATCCTCCGGGGGCTCCTTGCCGAGGGAGGTGCTGTGGGGAAGAATGCCTTCGCTGGCGCCGATCAGGTAGACGCAGGGGAACTCAAGACCTTTGGCCCGGTGGATGGTCATCAGGCTGACAGCGTCGCCATCGGCGGCGTTGCGCAGCGATTCCATCTCCCGGTGGCGTTCGGACAGCTCGTCCGCAAAGGCTACAAATTCCTCCACCGAGTCAAAGCGGCGTGCGGCCGTCTCCAGTTCCTCCAGGCTTTCCTGCAGCGTTTCTTTATAGTGTGTCCAGGTCCCGGGGTCCCCGCTTTCCAAATATTTATCATAAAATACCCTGCGCATCTCCTGAATGGCCATTAGAGGTTTCATTGCCGCCAGATTTTTGATCAGCCGGATGCGCTCCTTGACCTGCTCCTGCTGGAAGTCGCGCAGCCGTTCCCAGCGGGTAAGATGAATCAGCGGGTACTTCTTGGCCTGCTTCTTCTCTTCCTTCTGGATATGCTCCATGCCGGCCTCGCGCGGAACATACAGCGGTCCGAGCGCGCTCGGGATGCATTCCATGCGGCGGGGGTTGAGCGCCAGCCGCAGATGGTCCATCAATGGCCGGACCAGGGACTGATCGTAGAAAACCGTGCCGGCTCCGTACTGGATGAACGGAACATCCCGCATCACCAGTTGCTCGAAGATGGAGCGGCTGCCGCTGGCTGTGCGGTGCAGAATGGCAATATCGCTGTAGCGTAATGTTCCTTCCTCCACCTGGCGGAGCAGATGGGACACGACATGGATGGCTTCCTCCTCAGGATTGGACGGAGTGAAGAACTGCGGCTCCAGTCCTTCCCTGCCAGCGGAGACAAGCCTCTTTGCGCGACGCTTGCGGTTTTTGGCCACGATGCTGGAGCCGAGGCCCAGAATTCTCGAATCACTGCGATAGTTGATGTTCAGTGTAATGACTTTGGCGTCCTTATAGACCTTGTCGAACTGCAGTATGGATTCCTGACGGGCCCCGTTAAACGTGTAGATCGTCTGGTCGTCGTCGCCCACCACCATCAGATTGCGGTGCTTGGCGGCCAGCCTGCGCACCATCTCATATTGCAGCGTATTGGTATCCTGAAACTCATCGACCATAATATAGGCAAAACGCTTTTGCAGCGGAAGAAGCACCGCGGGATCGTGCAGCAGCTTGGCCGCCCGCAGCAAAATGTCGTCAAAATCTATCTTCTGACGCTCTTTCTTCCAGTCCTCATAGGCGAGCAGTGCCTGTTTTGCCTCCCTTTCCTCCTGGCTTGTCTCCGGCAGCTCGTGTGTGGAGCGTCCTTCCGCTTTCCACGCCGACAATGCGGACAGCAGCGTTTCCGGCTGATAAGCCTCGCTGAGGCGAAGCTGGCGCAGCAGCATTTTCATGACCGTGTGCTGGGCCTGGGTATCCCCGAAGATGTCCTCCGTCACTCCCTGATGGCGGAGCAGGGCGAGGGCAAAGGAATGGAAGGTGCGCGCCTGCACGGACCGTGCCGCAGCAGGCCGTATGCCGGGAAGAAGCGCGATCCGTTCCTTCATCTCGGCAGCGGACTTGCTGGTGAAAGTCACGAGCAGAATGGCCGAAGGGGATACGCCGCGCACCGCCATCAGATAACCTGCGCGGGCAGCCAGTACCGTCGTCTTTCCGCAGCCAGCCCCGGCCAGGGTCAGCAGCGGGCCAGGGCCGTAACGAACCGCCTCAAGCTGGGGTTTATTCAGCAGAATTCCGGCCTGTTCAAGGGCGCGGAAATAGAAGGCGTCCGGCTCATTCTCCCCGACAAGCTGAACGGTCGTATCCGTCGAAGCAAGCCCTGCTTCCGGGAGGGGCAGATGATATGAAACCCCGAGAGGGCGGGGGTAAAAACTGGTGTTTGAATCCATACGGTGAAACCTCACTCATTCTAATATCTTCCATTTTCCCAAGAAGGGATAGTTTTTGGTATGATAGATCTGATTACCTTGAAGCAATATTTTTTAGAACTCTATTATACCGGAGATTGACTTGTCCCGACAGGTTTCTCCATTCTTTTCCGACATGGGAGAGACATGATTGGGTACAAAGAAGTTTCCAGCAGCAAAGTTATCTATTATAGTAGATTATAGAAATTTATAAAATCTAAAATCTTAATTAAGGAAATTTAGCTGTTTATGGGATTGGGATCAGGCTGAGGAAGCTGTCTGTCGACCACCCCATTAGCTGATAGGAGGATTTGTATGAATCTGTTGCAAAAGATTAAAGACGGCGCCAACAAAGCCACTGAGAAAGCACAGCATGCTGTGGAAATCCAAAAAATGAACTCACAAATCGCCACGATACAGCAGGAAATGGATGTACATTTTTTGAAGATGGGGCAAGTCTTCTACGAAGGCTACCGTCTTCGGGATATGTCGGTGGCTGAAACTGAAATGACCCGGCTGTCACAGGCCTGTGACGAGCTGCAGGAGGAAATCGACAGCATTCGCAGCCGCATTGCGGAGCTAAAAAACGAACGCTTGTGCGAATGCGGCGCGTCTGTGCCGCAGGATGCCAACTTCTGCCCGAAATGCGGACGCAAGCTCGTGGACGAGAACGCGTCGCATCAAGCGGCCGCTGCGCGTGAACAGGCTCCGCAGTTCAAGGACAGCACTCTTTTCGGATATGTGGATCATGAGGCGGAGCATCCATTGGAGAAAAAGCCGTTCAATACGCCTGAACTGGATGAGGATGATGTAACGCATTCGGACTTTACACCTGAGGAAAAGGCAGAATTTGATGCGGAATGGGAGCGCCGCCGCAGCGAGGACTTGGAGCATGAACGCCAGCAGGAGCTGGATGAGCGTATCCGTTACTGGAAATCCAACAATCAGAATGAGGAGGCGGAGCCAGTGGAGACCCACTCGGCCAGGGGATTGGTGAAGTGCCAAATCTGTACGGCCGAGCTGCCCAAAGGCTCCAAATGGTGCCCGCGATGCGGGGCGGAGCAGATTTGATGCAGCCGCGCCGGCAGTCCTATGCTAGCTGGCCGGTTTTTGACAGCATGGGAGGACGGAAAGTATGGAACAATTGCTGCATCATTTGAAAAATCTCGGCTTTACGGATCTGGAAGCGAAGGTGATGGTTGAACTGGCGCAGAGCGGAGCGGCTTCAGGCTACGAGGTGTCGAAGCGGACAGGAGCCTCCCGCTCCAATGTATATGCGGCGCTGCAGAGACTGGCAGGCCAGGGCTTCCTGCGCACAGGCGAAGGGGACCCTGTCCGGTATAGTGTGCTGCCGGTGGAAGAGCTGACGCGCATCATTTCCGGCAGGCTGCGGGAATCTTTGGAGACGGTGGAACGAAAGATGCCGCGGCAGGGACAGGAGCGGGCTCCGTTCCACAATGTGGAAGGAGACAGGGATGTGATGGCCAGCCTTGCGCGCGAGCTCGGCCGGGCGAAGCATGAGATCGTCGTGGATGTAAGGCGCGAAGAAGTGGCGTTGGTGCTCGATCAGTTGGAACAGGCGGAGCAGCGGGGAGTCAGGGTGCTCTGGGCCTGCGACAACGGCGAAGCGGCGCTCGGCCAGTGGCTGCCGCGCGGCGCTTTTGAAGCTGAGCCGATACCGGCGGGGCGCAAATTTTCGTTTGTTGTTGACCGTCGCTGGTGTATGCTCGGCATGAGGGGAGACAGTGGGGCAACGCAGGCTGTCGTCACGGAGCATCCGGTTATGACAGAGCTGCTGCTGAATCAATTTGCCCAGGATGTCGTTCTCTACGAGATGGAAAACGACATAGGCGCTGAGCTCTCTGCCCGTTACGGGTGGCGGTACGAGGCGATCATCGGCAAATATGTTTCCGGTGGGCCGCGAAGTGTCTGAAATTCCGCCGCAATGAGATGAGACGGATTAGGGCAAGCTGGTACCATCGGGGTAATAACGGGGAAAAGGAGCTATGCAGAGATGGAGTGTATCGTTCATTTTCGTGTTGTGTATGAGAAGGAGACCAAGGAGCTGCGCGGTTTGATTCTGGTGGAGCAGGGGGGCAAACCAAGCATTGAGCAGATTATTGCCATGCTCGGCAATATGGGCTACGAGGTTCGCCAGGACTCCGCGGATGAGCTTGTGTTCAGGCCGGCGGATGCCGGAGCCGGTTACCGGTATATCCGGATTACGGAGCTGGATACGGGGGAAGAGGTATACCGGGAGGACCGCCATTTGCGCATGCTGCTGGAAAATCTGCTGCCAGGGCATTAATCACTCTAACTACTCGCTAATAAAAAACATCCGCCGGTACAATCCCCGGCGGATGTTTCTTTTTTGGATAAGTGCCCGTTTTTGTAATAATCCATCAAGCTTTCTGGCCTGCTTCCTCCAGCATGGAGGTGCAGTGCGAGCAGCGTACAGCCTTCAAAGGCACCTCTGACAGGCAGAAAGGGCATTCCTTTGTTGTTCTCTCTTCTTCCGCTTTCTCCGCCTTCTCCTGCTTGCGTCTCAGCATGTTGATCCCTTTCACCAGCAAAAACACGCAGAATGTCACAATCAAAAAGTCAAGCATCACATTAATGAACTGTCCGTAGGCTATGACGGCTGCGCCTGCCTCCTGGGCTTGAGCAAGGGGGAGCCGGTTGCCCGCCGCATCGGTGGTCTTGTCCGAGTCCAGCGAAAAGTAAAGGTCGGAGAAATCCGCGCCCCCGAGGATTTTTCCGACTGGCGGCATAATGATGTCATTAACGACAGAGGTCACAATTTTATTGAATGCGGCCCCGATGATAACGCCGACCGCCAAATCAATCACATTGCCGCGCATTGCAAACTCTTTGAATTCCTGTATAAAACCTTTGCCACTCATAAAATGCAGTTGTCTCCTCTCCTGCAGCTGATTCACATCAGCGTCCTGCATCTATTGTACAAAAATCACGGCGTTTGCAAAATATGCGTCAGGTCTCAGTCTTTATTTTCCGCTGAGCCTTCGCTGTACTCGTGACATTGAATTCGGGAAAGTTGAAAGTATATTCGTTCAGCTACTCACGGCTGCGCGTAGATTTATCCAGGCTGGCGACCGAGTGCCCATTATTGTCGATTTTTTGGCAAATGGGGAAGTGACTTTTGCAGAATAATATCCCAGCTGTTAAAATAGATATAGAATCATAACTATGTTGCGCACGCCCGCCTGGATATGGATTCTGGCGGTTATGTGTGTTGGGCAGGTTTAATGAAAGCAGGAGGTAAGAGCACGATGATTTTAAAAAATTGGAAACTATGGACCAGTGCCGCACTGACGGCGGCGCTGTTGACGGGCGTTCAGCCTGGAGTAAGCTCCGCGGCGCAGGCGGAAGAAACGGCCGTGAAGCTGACACAGCCGGCCTTTTGGACTGCTCCCGCTCTCCCGGCTGCCGGCGAACAGAATGGCACCGAGCAGGCAGTGGAACGGAGCGTGCATGCCGTGCCTGATCAGGGGCTCGTCTATGTTTTTACCCGCCAGGCTGTAAGTGCAGGGCAGGACAAGGCAGGTTATTTGGATATTTTGCAGGCTTATAATGATCAGACGGGTGAGTTGAAATGGCAGTACGGACTGCATAAGGAAGGCAAGCCCTACACTGCAAGTACCCAACTGATGTATACAGAGTCCGGGGAAATCTATTTTTATGCTCAATACACGGATGGAACGTCCCGCATCCACGCCGTATCGTCGAAAGGGAAGGATCTGTGGGCTCAAGAAGTCGAAAGCGGCAGCAAGGTTAGTCTTGTTAGCAGCAGCAAGCTGCTTGTTTATAAGGAAAGCGAGCCTTCCTGGGACGGATCGGTATCCACTACATTTACCCAATATTCTGATACAGGCAAGTTTATTACCCAGAGTATGCTTGGCGGCACAATGATTTTCGCTGGGGACGGCAGGGTCGTGATGAATGCGGACCGAAAGGTTAAGGTTGATGAACAGTGGCAGGATGACCCTCATCCGGATATTAAAATATTGGATGATTCCCTGAACTTATTGGATTCTTATACTTTCCCTACCACCACCAAAATTTACGGAGCCGGAAATCCGGTGATTGTGCTGGATGACGATACGCTGCTCATTCGGGCTGTAAGCGACTCACAAGGAAACATCCTGCTCGGATTCAATAAGGATGGGGAGAAAAAGTGGGAGCGCCTTATTCCAGAAGGCGCCTTGATTGAACAGGCCGGTGCTGGAAGCTATGCAGTCTATGCTGATGGTAAAATCGAACTTTACAATGCATTCAACAAGATGGCGGAGCGCACGTTTACCTATGATCCTTCTAATGCAGTGAGCATGGAGCAGACTGAAGAAGGCAAGCTTCGGCTGGTTCTTGGCTCTGATGTATATGTATTGGATCCACAGACCCTGAAAACCGGTAAATTATATAAGCTGGATTATCAGAATAGCACCTACGATACGACGGATAAAGCTGTATTCTCGATCGTGAACAACCAGCTTGCGAAAGGTTTGGTCCGTTAAGCGGCAAGCTGTAGTAAATTAGCACTACATTTTCAAGGAAAAAAGCCCCGAATCGGGGCTTGTCTGGTATAATTAGCTAGTACAACTTAACGGCTAACAAGGGCGGTCGGCTAATCTCCCGGAAGGGAGGTGAGGCTATGGAGGTTTTTCAAGCATTGTCATTGATGTTCATGTTTGGCATGTTCATTATTGCTTTGCTGACTTACCTTAAGAAATAGACCGCCCGGACAAGGAATCGGTCTATTTCCAGCACTGAATTCCGACAGCCAACCGCTCTTTTAGCGGTGTTGTACGGGGACCGGCTGCTACCGGTCCTTTTTCTATTCTTATGTTACCACATCGAATTTAGTCTAAGCAATAAATGTTCTTTCCGAATTTTAGTGATAAGGATAAAATTCGGACGCGATGATATGGGAGAAATCAAGGGTGTCCAGGATGCCCGCTCTTCTTTTCCTTCCGCGGGTGCGTAATTTTTCCCAGCTTATCCGTGTCGTTTTCTTTGGGAACGAGCCGCTCATCCGTCCTTCCTTCATGGTGGTTGTCAAAGGAGTATTCGGTCAGCTTCCATTCGCTCTTTCCCAGTACCAGATCCGCAGGAAAATGCTGCCCCCGCTTCAGATGCTGCTCATGGCCGTCTTCATCCTCATACACGCCGTCAACTTCCACATTTTCTCCCGATAGTGGAAGCATATCTTTATCATCAGAACTCATAATGTCTCCTTCCGTCACGCGTTCTCCTGGTTAAAATACCCGCCTGAAAAATAAATTATGCAAATTTCAAACGGAGGCGGTGACGGGAGCAAACCATTTGCTCATGATATCATCGGCGATGGTTTCGGCAGCATAGGGCTTGCGAAGTCGGCTAACCGCCTGCTTCATCCGTTCTGCCTGCAAAGGATCCGTGAGCAGCTCACTGGCCTGCCCGATCAGTTCCTCTGCATGGCGGGACAGCAGTGCCGCGCCCTTTCCTTGCAGATAGAGGGCGTTATTCAGCTCCTGGCCCGGAACCGGACGGTAGATCAGAATCGGCAGTCCGGAGGCGATACTTTCGGCAAGGGTGATGCCGCCTGGTTTGGTGATAACCATATCGCTCGCCCTCATCAGAGAGGGGATGTCTTCCACATACCCGAAGGTATGGATGTCCGGTTGCCCCGCAAATTCCTGATCCAGCTCGGACTTCAGCGATTCGTTCCGGCCGCACACGATCAGCACGCGCACATCCGGCAGGCGGATGAGGCCGCGGCAGATATCGCGAATGCCCGACAATACGCCGAAGGCTCCGGCCATCAGAAGCACAGTCCGCTTGCCCGGAGCCGCATATTCGTCATTGTCCGGCAGCAGCAGCTCGTCTGCTGCCCCGCAGAATGCCGGATGGATCGGTATGCCGCTGGCAACAACCCGGTCGGGGTGAACACCACGCGCTTCTGCTTCCCGTTTCATATCCTCGGTCGGAACATAGTAGCGATCGATATCGGGATGCAGCCAGCGTCCGTGCAGATCAAAGTCTGTAAGCACATTGACGATCGGTAGATTCATGCCCGTCCGGCGTCGCAGTGCAGGCAGGGCCAGCTGCGGGAAGGTGTGAATCACCAGATCCGGCTGCACATGCGTCAGCGTCTCCTGCAGCTTGCGCATGCCGAAGGAATGCAGCACACTGCCGAACGCGGATCTGGCCTGCATATCCTTCGTCAGGTTATACACCCAGCCGTAAATTTGCGGAATTGTCTTAAAGCTCTGCATATATACAAATTTGGTCAACTCATTCAGCATCGGATGGGCCTCGGCCATCAGGTCCAGCAGGACAACCTCGCAGCTGCCCCGCTTGCGGAGTGCGGCTTCAATTGCGCGTGAGGCCTGATAATGCCCGTTGCCGTAGCTGGCATATAAAATCAGAATTTTCGGCGTTGCTTTCCCCATGTTGATGCCCCCATTATCAGCCATCTGTCTTTTCATTGTATTCTCAGGTTCAGTTCCCGGCAGCAGATTCCGAATTTAAGCATATCACGGGAAGTCAGATACAAGCCAACATGTCCCGAAAGCCCCGCATTTCGGGATACTTGTCCCGGATGCTTTCATCTGCACGAACAAGCAAGTGCTCGTCTGCGCATGGTTTGTCATGCAGTACCGAGGGGACACGCGGGAATACGGCGGCTGGTACATTGGACATGGAATTTACTTGTCCACGGCGCGGTTCCCCTTTTTCCGCCAGTATTGTTGGATGGAAGTATTATAGCCTGTTGAACCAGGATAAAAGTAATATTTCTGTAACGTTTGTGAAACAGCCGTTTTCTTTAATATTCTGCTGATGTTTGTAAGGTATACTGCAATTAGTGTACCGAAACAATTTACCCAAATAATTTACCGCCGTAAGTCCGATGTATATTATAGTTACCTGTAGTACAGTACTAAGAAAAAATAGACAGAAAAATGTGACTTTACCCGGAAAGTGAATCTGACTCCTGAATATGATATAATGTGGTTGTGATTCAGGCAGAAGCGATTCGGGTAAGTCCAGTGTCAGGTATACGTCCATTTGGATCGTTCCCGACCTAAGCTGTGTTCTACTTGCTACTTCAATGTATATGACGTAATGACTTTGCAGCATTCTCTTCAACGAAGCATTTATTTCCAACGTTTTGGGAGGGAGTTAACATGGCAACGAAAGGTCATAATGAAGTAAAAGAAAGCCTGCGGGAGATGACTCGAATTTTTCGGCCAAAGGATCCCAAAAAATTTGTGAAAGAATACGTACGCAAGTACCGTATTACCGGAGGGTATGAGGAGGAACTCACCCTTGTGGTGGAGAATGAACTCGGCAAACTGAATTCTTCTGTCTCTTGAGCCTTAATTCACTGATAAATATTTCAGCGTATCGGCAACGCCGTCCTTTTCACGTTAGTGTGATAAGGGACGGCTTTTTTGTGTTTTCTGCAGCATGGACTGTGAAATTTTAGTAAAAGGTTGACGGAGGAATAAGTAGTTAGTATATTGTGTATAAAGATATACACAGTGATCACACTAACAGAATAGATGCGGATGAAGGGGGTGACGGGATGACAGCTTTTAAACAGGCATGGAAAATTACCGTGCGCGAGCTTTGTTCAGACCGGTTTATGGCGGTGTGGACGTTAATATTTATGGTTTATCTTGCAATAACGACTTCGTTTTTAGTAGATGCCCAGCTGGATAGGGAGAGTTTTAAAAATCCGGTTGCCGATTGTATGCTGCTTGCCTTGATTCCATTTCTCGGGTTTGTGTTAAACAGCCGGGCTTTCAAGTATCTGCAGGAGGATTCATACACACAGATGCTGGCATACCTCAGACTGCTGCCGGTAGGAGCCAAGACTGTGGTTGCGAGCCGGATTCAGCAGGCCATCATAGCGTTTTTGATGAACGGAGCTATTTACTTTGTGGTGATGTTTCTGTTTGTAGAGCCTTTTCGCATGATTCGTTCCCCTGGTTTCTATGTGGCTTTCGCGCTCACCTGGATCGGTTACGGAATGATTGTGAGCAGCTTGTACATGTATGTGGAATTTCTGGTCAAAGGGAAAACGTATTTTTGGCTGACGCTCGGAATTATGGGCTCGTCCGTCATTGTCGCGGCTATCATCAGAATATGCGGAGGAAATATGATTTTATGGACAAAAGATATGAGTCTTGCATGGGGAGCGGCTTCACCGGCCATGTGGGTGGCGTTGGCGGCAGGAGCGGCGATGATGCTGTTATCTTCGCGGCTGATGCTGCGCAAGCTCATTGTGCGTGATCTGGCTTAAAAGGCAAGGCCGGGCGGGCGTTGGCAGAAGGGCGGGGGTGAAAGAAAAAGGATGAATATACCGGTGCAAATTGATGAGAACAGCGCCGAACCGCTGTATGCACAGATCAAGAAGCAGCTGAGATCGCTAATCATCTCAGGTCAGATCCCTGAAGGCACACTGCTGCCTTCCATAAGGGAATTTGCAGGATCTCTGAACTGCAGCGTCATCACCGTCCGCCGGGTGTATCATGACCTGGAGAATGAGGAACTGCTTCGTACCCGGCAGGGAACAGGCACTTTTGTGGCGAGCATTGGTTCGGATTTAAAGGAAAACTACCGCCTTAAGGCGGTTAAAGAGGCGATAGAGCAGGCGGTCAACACGGGTGTGGCGGTGCAGTGCAGCGAGGAGGAGCTGAGGGTTCTGTTCGAAGAGGCGGTTGCAGCAAAATACGGGACAGCGAAGGAGAAGGGATAAGGCATGGGGAACGCGGAGAATATCGTGATCGAGATGCAGAATGTGACCAAGACAAGAGGAAGGCGCCAAATCGGTCCGATTACACTGACAGTGCCGGCCGGTTATGTGGTTGCGCTGGTCGGCCATAACGGCTCGGGGAAAAGCACACTGCTGAACATGCTGACCCGGCTTTCGCTCCCGGATGCAGGGCAGATTCGCTGGTTTGGCCGCGAATATGACGCGGAGCTGCCCACCGAAATCCGGCAGTGGATCGGATACATGCCCGAGCATTTCTTCAGTGAAGAAAACAGGATGACTGCAGAGCAGGCGGCTGCTTTCCGGGCGCAATGGTATTCCGGCTGGGATGAGATCCGCTTCCGGGAGCTGATGGAGAAATTTGAGGTGCAGGAGCATACTAAGCTCTCCAAGCTGTCGAAGGGCGAGCGGAGGAGGTTCGAGCTAGCCGCGGCACTGGCTCCCCATCCCCGTCTTCTGCTGCTGGATGAACCGTCATCCGGGCTGGACCCGTTCGCCTGGAAAATGATGCTTGAGGAGCTGCGGGACTGCATGAGGAACGAGAAGACCACGATTATTATGGCCACTCATATCGTGGATGAGATCAAGAGACTGGCCGATTATATCGTGCTCCTGCATGAAGGAAGGCTTCTGGGCTGTGCGGAGAAGGACCGGCTGCTGGAAAGCGGCAAGGAGCTATGGTTTGAGGGCACGGAGGAGGAAGCGGCAGACCTGCCGTGCGTTCTGGAGCAGAGTCAGGAAGGGGTGCTGCAGCGGGTCGTGACGATGGAAGCGGCCGCGGCGGCGGAAGCGCTGGAGGAGGCCGGAATCCGCATTTTGCGCACACGGGCGCTAGAGCTGGATGAAATCATGACGCACTGGGCAGCTGGCCGGCTGCCGCAGGATATGACATCTGTGAGAGAGGGGAATGAAGCATGAGTATGCTGCAGCTGGAACAGGTTGTGAAGCAGTATGGGGACAAGACGGCCGTCAACGGGGTGTCCCTGCAGGTGAACAGCGGTGAAATCTATGGTTTATTGGGAGGCAACGGCGCGGGCAAGACGACCACGATGCGTATGGTGCTGGGACTGATCTACCCGGACGGCGGGCGTATTCTGTATGACGGCAAGCCATATAACGCCGAGCTTCAGCACAGAATGGGTTATCTGCCGGAAGAGCGTGGGCTTTATCCGAAGGTGAAGGTCAGCGAGCAGATCATGTACCTCGCCAGGCTGCGCGGCATGTCTGCCAAGGAAGCGGATAAAAGCCTGCGTTACTGGCTGGACCGCTTCGGTGTGCCGGAATATTACGATAAGAGGATCGAAGAGCTGTCAAAGGGCAATCAGCAGAAAATGGGCTTTATCGCCGCGGCCGTTCACCGTCCGCCGATTCTTGTACTGGATGAGGCATTCAGCGGCCTGGACCCTGTCAATGTCGAACTGCTGAAGGACACGGTCAAAGAACTGCGCGATCAGGGCACGGCCATTCTGTTCTCCACCCACCGGATGGAGCATGTCGAGGAGTTGTGCCGCAACATTACTATCCTGCATCGCTCCAATACGGTGGTGCAAGGGGACATCAAGGAAATCAAGAACCGTTATCCACGCGAAAAAGTCCGCCTTGTAACCTCCGGGGAGATCAGGGGGCTTGACGCGATTCCCGGTGTGCGCAGAGTGGAGAAGCTTGAGAGCGGCTGGATGCTGTATATCGATAAAGAAGCGGCAGCACAGCGCATTTTGCAGACGGCTATTGCCCAGGGAGATGTTCTCCGCTTCGAAATTATGGAGCCAACACTGAATGAGATTTTCATCAAGGAGGTTGGAGAAGCTCATGAATAAAATGGGAACGGTGATCGGCTTTACATTCCGGCAAAAGGCCAGGACCAAATCGTTTATATGGACCACTATTATATTGGCTTTGCTCCTTACGATTGCTATGAATATTCCTTATCTGATTTCTATCTTCAAGGGGGATGAGACGGGAACAACGGGCGGGAAGGAACCTGTGCAAATCGGGCTGATTGCAAATGAATACACAACAGCTGCTGAGGAACTGGAGCAATACAGTTTGACCCAGTCTGTCACCCCTGTCAAATGGACCCGCTATCCAAGTATCAAGGATATTGGATTAAAAACCGCCATTGCAGATGAGAAGGTAAAAGGGTACGTCGAACTGGTTAAGCCTGAAGGCGGGGGAATGTTCCCGCTGGTCCGATATACTTCTGTGGACGATGAACCGTCACAGGATGTGATTTCCCTCCTGCAATCGGGACTGCAGAAGGCCAAAGCCAAAGCTGTGGCCGGAGATACGCTGTCAGCGGAGCAGCTTGCGCAAATCACCGAGCCGGTGGCCATCGACAGCATGGAAATCAGCAGCGCCGAAGCAGATGGTAAGGATGGCACGGTGGCGGGAGCGGATGTCGGGACTGTCAACTATGTCGTGATCTATGCGCTAATGATCCTGTTCTTCACATCGGCGATGATGACTGGCAATATGATCGCTGCCGAGGTTACGGCCGAGAAGAGCTCCCGAGTAATGGAAATTCTCATTACAAGCGTATCGCCGCTGACGCAGATGTTCGGTAAAATTATCGGAATCTTCTATGTTGGTCTTTTGCAGATCCTCGTGTTTGCCCTGGTAGTGGGGGGAAATCTCATGCTGCCGCACAACGAGGCTGTACTGAGCAGCTTTAATATGAGACTCGACGAACTGAACTATGAAATGCTGATTTACGGACTGATCTTCTATATTCTAGGCTACTTTTTATATGGTGTGCTGTTTGCCGCAGTGGGCTCGATTGTTAGCCGTACGGAAGATCTGGGTCAGGCAGTCATGCCGATCACGATGCTGTCGCTGGTTGCGTTTTATATCGGTATCTTCAATATCAGCGCATCGGACAACATGCTGGTGAAGGTGGCGAGCTACATCCCGTTCACGTCACCGACCGTCATGCTGCTGCGCATCGGGCTTGACCGCGCCGCCGCCTGGGAAATCTGGATTTCGCTCGTGCTGCTGGTCGTGGCGATCCTTGTCTTCGGCTGGCTGGCAGCGAAAATTTACCGGACCGGCGTGCTGATGTACGGCATGCGTCCGACAATCAAGGAGCTGCGCAAGGCGATGAAGGCTTATAAAATATAAATTTACGGAATGTTATGTTTTTTATTCAAATAATTGGGGTGTTGGAATTTTGTAATTGATAAATATATACTATTCTACTCTATATATAACCTTGATCCATCGGGAAATCTAATGGATCAAGGTTTTTTAATTAAAACACTTATTTATAAAAACTGTCTCAGACTGAAGAGAACAAGTAAAGTTTTCACTTATGAATTCTCTCCTAGTTGCCCAGTTCAGGAGTATCTTTATTTAGGGAAAATAACTCTACCACTTAGATTCTATAAAAGTTAATAATTATATAATAAAATCAAATGCAAATAAAGATTGAAAATTTTGCTAATAAATAATATGCTTATATCATAATAAAAAAAGGAGGGAATAACTCGAAAATGATCTAATGATAAAAGAAAAAGTAATTGATGTGAAGTTTTGTATTTTTTGGATTGCAGTAATTTTGTTTTTTGTTGTTGTTTTGTTTTTTTGTCTACTTGAAGTTAGTACTCAGAAGGTAGTGAATCCTAGTTCATTATTAAATGAAGAAGTAATGCCATGGGGGGTGAAACGAATTAATGCTCCCGTACTCTGGGAAGAAGGAATTACGGGGGAAAATGTTAAGGTTGCTGTTTTGGATACAGGCGTCGATTTTAATCACCCTGATTTAAAAAAAGTTTTACAAAAAGGGTATAACACCATCAATCCAGCTGCGTTACCTGTTGATGATAACGGACATGGAACTCTGACAACAGGAATAATTGCGGCACAACATAATCAAGTTGGTATCATGGGCGTTGCGCCAGGTGTCCAATTATATCCAGTAAAAGTTCTTGATGAATTTGGTGAAGGGGAAATACTAAATGTAATCCAAGGGATTGATTGGTGTATAGAAAATAAGATTGATGTTATTAATATTAGCTTTTCGATCATGAAGAATGATAAGAAGTTAGAAAATGCTATTCAAAAAGCAATAAATTCTGGAATTATTATCGTTGCTTCTGGGAGTAACAGTCATGGCGGAGAAGTTGGCTATCCTGCAGCATATGAGGATGTAGTATCAGTTACTTCGGTTAACAACAGACTTTCTGTTGGGAAAAGTTCGCCGAAGGGGAAAATTGACTTTTCATCCCCCGGAGTTGATGTGGTATCAACAGCTTTGAATGGGGAGTATGAAGTTACGACAGGTACTTCATTCTCAGCTCCATATGTAACGGGTATTATTTGCCTTTTGTTGCAAGAAAATACTGATTTAGACCGCAAAAAAATAAAAATAGTATTGAAAGAATATGCTATTGATTTAGGTCCTTTTGGTAAGGACTCAATCTATGGAGAAGGAATAGTAGTATTAAAATAGCGGAGGGAGTTTTATAAATGAAGTTTTTTAACAAAATTAAAAGGCATATTGTTATTATCTTATCTTTTGCGCTAATTTTTACTATTGTATCACCGAATCTATTATATGCAACTCCATCTGTTACAAGTGATGTATACGATAATTTGTCAGTGACAGATAAAATTGATGATAATATTGAGATTCTTGAAAATAATGACTCCTTCGTCACGGTAACTGGAGAAGAAGATGGTGTTAGAATTACAGCTACATACAACAAGACGACACATGAAATTACGATGACTTCGGTAGAAGAACAGTCTAATATTATGGGATTCTCCCTAACTCCACCTGAGGAAAAAACATATACGGTTGAAGTTGAAACAGCTATTGGCGGAGAAATTGAGGCCATTGCTACCGATAATGAAACAAAAAGAGAGTATAAAATCGAATCTCCGGGCATAAAAGAAGAGAAGGTTCAAGCTCAGGCTGCTATACCTGTTGCTCAGTGGTTAGGTCAAGCAATATTGAATGCATTACTTCTTTTATCTGCAGTACTTATTATTGATGGAATCCATTATGTTGATTTAGAAAGATCTGAAACACAAACACGAGTCAAAAAAGAAAAAAATGTGTACTATTATGCAGTAGTTGATTATGATACAAACCATGTATTTATAGGCAACCAAGTAAATTACAGCGGGGCAAGAGCATGGTTAGCTAAATCGCATGATAATAACATTTTTACTAGAGACAGAATTAACGCTTATACACTTGCTAGGAATTATACAAATAAAGAACCAATTGAGCATACAAATGAGTGGGCTACAAAAGGTGAAGGTTATTACCGTCACTTCCACCCTGGCAGTGTTATTGGAGGGAAATTAAATAATCATATTTGGTATATAAATTACACAAGTTTATAAAAACTAGTCCTTAAAAGTCGAACCCTTCCTCTTTAGAGAGGGAGGGTACTTTTTGAGAAAAGAGTGAGATTATGAAACTAATTTCGATAGATAATTGTGAGAATTATAATTTTTATTGGACAGAAATAATTTCTCAAAATTCTCGTGTTTTTCATGTTTTAGAATCAAAAAAAGAAGAAATAGGATATCCATTTAGAGGTTTTGCACTTTTCAACTTAGATAATAATCATTTATCAGAGTTTGTTTTTCCAGAATCTAATGTTTTTAGAATAAGTACTGTTGGTGGAAGTGATACTGTATATTATCTAAATGAAAAGATTTCTGCAAAAAGCATATCTTTTCATAAGTGTGAAATAAACAAAAATATTCATACAGTGATATGTGAACTGGACATAGGCTCTCTATACAATGCAGATATTGGAGACCAATCTTATACTAAGCCTTCTATATCCATTTATGGAATAGATGATCGTTATATGATTCTATCTATTGATAGTCTAGATGGTCGTAAAAAACAATGGAGTCTTTTGGATTGTACGAAAAAAACTTTTTTCTCCTTTTCCGATCCAATTTTAAATCGTTTAGAGACTATCTCCATACTAGAAAAAGATAATCATAGTTATATTATTCTTAAAACCGGGCAAGTTCATGCCAAAGAAAAAGAAGAGCTTTGGAGAGAAAACAGTGCTAGACTTTTAAAAGAAGAAATTATTGTAATCGATTCCGGAGTTTTCATAGATCAAATCTTAAATGGAATTCTTAACTTAGGTAATTTTATTGTTGATTTAGCTTTAAATGATGCTGCAATTGTCAATTATTCTATAATAGGTGATTCTATTACGTACTTAAAACAACATTTCAAGGAAAATATAACCATAATTGTTAATTTAAATCCAGAAGATTTATCCAAAAAATGTACAACGTTTAATGGATTGTTTAATTATATATGGTTATATGAGGATGGAGCCTTTTCTTACAATTATGATGATAAAGGACTTCTTATACTCGATTTAAAAGATAATAAGATATTGACTCGGATAGATTCACATGCATTAGTTCTTAATGTGAATGCCAGAGAATTAGTAACCTATAATATTTTAGAAAACAATAATCTCCAAGTTAGATCAATTAATCTAATTAACAATAAAGAAAAAGTGCTTGCGGAAGGAAGGATTCTTTTTGTTGAATCCAAAAACAATAGTATTATCCTTCTCAAGTGAAAAATGAAAATCGTACTTTCGGCTTGGGAAGGAAAATTTTACTGCATAAGAAGTGCTTAATTATTAAGGAGTATATTGAATGGTAAAATTTATCGCTATTTTTACTATGTTATTGGCCCATATAGGGTATTTATACTTCCCTGATTCGACTTTTCTGGGGGTGATCGGAAGATTTGCCTTTCCTCTTTTCGCATGGGGAATTACTGTAGGGTTTAGAAATTCTAAAAATCATACTAAGTATATGGTACGCGTACTAGTTCTTGCTATTGTATCACAGTATCCGTATTTTTTAGTTTTTGAGCACTCATACTTAAACGTATGTTTTACGCTCTTTGCTGGTATGGTGATCTTAAAATTGTACACTTCTTCACTAAACAAATGGTTTAAGTTGGTTAACATTGTACTAATTTTTATAATCGCTGATATATGTTCTTTTGAGTACGGTATGTATGGTCTAGCTACTATCCTGGTATTTTATATATATAGGTTGAAACCTATTTCTATCCTACCACATATAGGAATAACCTTAATGGGGATTTATTTTTATAAATACTCCTTAATTCAAATGTATTCATTGTTTTCAATTCTAATATTGATGTTACTTCATAAGTATGATTTTAAAATTAACAGGTGGGTTAGTTATGCCTTTTATCCTTTACACTTGATTTTGTTTGTTTTGCTTGATTATTTTAATATAGTTTCTCCTATTTCTCTGTTTCGTTAAAGAATAGAGGGATGAAGTCACCTATATCATCACTTCAAGGCGGTCAAAAAGTGAGTATAAATATAGAACGGGGCAGTCCTAAAAACCATTTTTTTTGGGACTGTCCCTTGTCTTGCTTATGCAGACTATTTAGCCCCTATTTGAATTTGATAGTTCATTTCCTTACTCTGGATTGTCAGCAGTAAATCAGTCATCTTTTTTAAGGGCCTTTTGGCGCTACTGAACAGGTGTCATGTATCCCAGTGTTCCGTGAATCCGATGCTTATTAAACCAGTTGACGTAATCGTATAGTTCGATCTCCAAATGACGAAGGTTCTGAAATTGCATTTGGTTGACGAACTCGGTTTTCATGACCTTGTAGGTGGCTTCCGCTACGGCATTGTCATAGGGACAGCCTTTCATACTCAGAGAACGACCGATCTCAAAGGTTTCCATTATTATGATCTACATACTGAGGGTGGAGTTAAAGAATATGAAACACCGACCGCACAAGTCTTATATCGCCTCATTCATAACCTGAGTGTATCTATGCAAGTTAAGAATATATTTAATTTATGCAGCGGCTTCGAATACAATGAACGTATAGTCAAGCGCGAGATCACTGCGGCAGCAAGTGATTCGTCCCGAATGCCATAGTTGGCACTGCCAAGGTGGTGTTCACGCGTCATTCGAACTAAAATACAAGTTTTGCGGAGGGGATTCAATTGGGAAAACAATTTCCGGCTATGCTTCCAGAGCACATGGACTTTATTCGCAAGCAGCACCTGTTTTTTGTCGGAACGGCACCCATGTCGCGGGATGGGCATGTCAATCTGTCACCGAAGGGATATGACAGTTTTCGAATCATGTCCGAGTCTAAGGTCGCGTATTTGGATCTGACCGGCAGCGGCAATGAGACCAGCGCCCATCTCGAAGAGAACGGTCGAATTACGATCATGTTCTGCGCATTTCAGGGGCCGCCGAACATCATGCGGCTGTACGGAACCGGAACCGTAATTCTCCCGGAGGACAGCGAGTGGGAAGGGTTATACGGAATGTTCGATCCGCTGCCTGGTGTCCGGCAGATCATTGTGGTCGATATATATAAAGTCCAGACGTCCTGCGGTTATGCTGTTCCCTTCATGGCGTACGAAAAGGAGAGGGACACGCTCCAGCGGTGGGCGGAGCAAAAAGGCGAAGAAGGCTTGCACAGTTACAGGCAGGAAAAGAACATGAGCAGCCTCGACAGATTGCCGACATCCCTAGGGAAACGAAACGTATAGGGACATAGTGATCAGTTCAAGGCTTTAATATTATGTTGGAAGCCAGATCCCCTCGTTGGTTCAAATATATTGAAGAATCCACTCTTTTATTTGAGCTGCAACTATAGTTACATCATGATCCGTTGTATCAATAGTAGGCATAGGTGGGGAAAAGTCCTTATCGGCCATATCAAGCAATGCTTTGGCAAAGTTTTTGTGGTCCTGTATCATTTCTTCTGACCAATTTCTTTCACGCAAACGTTTCTCACGTGTTTCTTCATCACAGTGCAGGTTTAGATAATATACATGCTTAAAACAAGGAAAGTCCGCACATTTTTCAATATCCCAAGGCATCATTGTTCCGCATAAAATAGTCATGCGCCCGCTTTGGGCGATATTTCGTGCAACTCGAAGCCAAATATTCCGTATTTTCTCCCAATCCTGTCCAACAAACTCGATCATATCATCAGGGTCAAAAACATCAAAATCAGGCATTATACCGCGCAGTTCTTTCACGACATATGTTTTCCCTGACCCACTGGCTCCTGTCACAATAAATAAAGGCAATTTATTTTCCATTTGTTATCCCCTCCCTTTATGTACTTATATAATCCCATAGATTTTTCAAAACAAAGAACAGACTCCCCGGCCTGTATAATTACATTTGGGTAAACAAGGAAGGCCATTTCAGTTCCATTTATAATCATGAAGGAGATATTATGATATGATTATCCTTTTGAATGAAAATGGCTTCTGGAGATATTTACATTTTAGATAATGGGGATTGCCGGCTATGGCTAAAACACAGCAAATTAAAGGTTTCGAGAACCAGTTTGTAAACTATTCGGGACTTACGATTGACGATCAGTATGCTATTTTTTATGTGATTAGCACTGAGGACGAAGAGACAATGGCTGCTTTAAATATACAAGATGGAATACTAAAATATGATTTTGTAAACCAAACGTCTCAATTTTTCGCGTATGAACAACGGGTGAATTATTATGAAAGCCGAACTTTTGCTAACGACGATGTTGTTTACTATGTCTTCTTGGAATGGGAAAACCGGGATGCAACTTTTAAGATTTATCAGTTGGATTGCCATGGGATGCAGAGTGAATTAGTGTTTAAACTTACTTTACAGGATTCTGTAGCGAAATCGCCAGATGTTTCTGCTTTACGGCGAACCGAGTTTTACGGTATTAATCGCCGCTATCTGATCGTTGGAGTTCCGGAGCTCGATCCCTTTTCCAAAAAACAAAATTCCGGGTTTTCTCATTATTTGCTCATCGATATAGAGGGTAAAAAGAGTTACCCTATTCCCGAGGCTATCGGCAACCATGATCGGATTGTCCATCTATCGTATATAGACGTGTTTGAGCATGAAGGCAGAGAGTATCTGATGATTGACACCGGCAGAATTGGAGTTTCTGAAAAACATGAACTATGGGAGCGATACGGATTTGAAATGATCGAGGGGGTGAAAATGCAAAGTGTTGTTGTAATCCCTCTAGATACCTTTGTATCTAAAGTGAAAAACAAGCAGCCGATAGACCAAAGTTACATTCTCAGCCAATGCAATCAAAGCTCCGGACTTGCTCACTCGAGTGTAAGAGGCTCCATAATATACGTGTACAAACATCATTTTTTAAATAATAGCTCAGAGCTACTTGAATATAACCTGAGTACAGGACAGGCGCAAAACCATGCTTATCAGGAAACGTATGATAGGTTGTTTACATCGGATCGATACCTGTATGGCGTGAAAAGGTCTAATCGAAATGAATTAATTGACTTGAAGTCCGGAGAAAAGCTTTTTTCTTGTGATCCAACTACGGAAATCAGATGGGCAAATGAGACATACATTATTGTTCATGAATACCAGCCTGAACAAGGCGCGATGCAATTACGGCTCTATAACTTTCAGACGAAAAAATTAAACAATGCTGTTACCGGTCAATACCCAAGTTTCAATTTCATTCCAAGCGCAGACTTAATCATATTCAGTGGTTAAGGATGAATTAAACCCGGAGGACACTAATTAAAAAAATGATAGCTTGCAGGTTAACTAAACCAGGCAAACAAAAAGAAAGACTATTGAGCAGCCATTTACCGGCCCAATAGTCTTTCTTGGCTTGTTCATACTTGCTTAGGACCAGCTTTATTGCTTTGTTTGAAGTTAAAACATTTACTTCACATGCTGCGAAGAGAGCGAAAAACGGAAAAAATCCTGCAGCAGCACCGAAGCCGCTCCTACCAGCTTGGCGTCTTTGCCAAGGGAGGAGGTGACGATCTGCAGCGGGCCGGAATTCAAAGTCAGCGCGTGTTTGGCAACATAGGAGCGAACCCGTTCAAGCAGCATGTTGTCTTCCAGGATCAGTTCGCCGCCCAGGATGATCGCTTCCGGATTGAATAGATTGATGAGATTCACCAGGCCAGGCCCCAAATAACCGACAATTTCTTCAGTAATATCAACCGCCAGTGCGTCGCCCTGCAGCACGGCTTCGTGGAACATTTCAGGCGTAAGCTGCAGCGGGGGGTCACCCGCAGGGGCAAGGATGGTATGTCTTCGGCGGGAGATGGAAGTAACGATCCTTCCGTAAACCGCGGGCCAGCTGATATAGTTTTCGAGGCATCCATAGTTGCCGCATTCGCAGCGGATGCCGCTGCGGTCCACGCTTGTATGTCCGAATTCGCTGGCGCCTCCGCGTTTACCGCGCAGCACCGCATCATTGATGATGATGCCTGCCCCGACACCGTCCCCAACGGTAACATAGATCATATCGCTGTAATGCCTATTGCCGATCTGCTTCTCCGCAAGGACGATGGCGTTCATATCATTTTCTACCCATACCTTGATGCCGTAACGTTCGGCAAGGATGTCCTTAATCGCAATATTCTGCAGCTGCAGCTTGGAATTGTAACGGACAATCCCTTCTTTATGATCGACAATGCCCGGGACCGCCACCGATATTCCGATGCATTTATGCAACTCCATGTATTCTTCGTTTAATTGATCGATCAGGCCGATGGCCGCCTGTATGACCTCTTCACCGTACAACTGCTTGACGGCCAATGATTTGCGTGACAGGATCTTGGCTTCCAGATTCACGTGGGCCGCCTCGATGATGGAGTTGGAGATGGAGACGCTGATCAGGTAAAAGTTATTGGGAGCGAAGCTGACCATGATCGGCTTTCTGCCCCCGCTCGACACGCCGGCGCCCAGTTCGTCGACAAATCCTTCTTTAATCATTTCCTGGACAGCCGTTGCCACGGTCGTCGGGCTGATTT
This sequence comes from Paenibacillus jiangxiensis, assembly GCF_046098255.1. Lineage (NCBI taxonomy): Bacteria > Bacillati > Bacillota > Bacilli > Caryophanales > Paenibacillaceae > Paenibacillus > Paenibacillus jiangxiensis. The sequence goes on along the minus strand of NZ_JBJURI010000007.1, from coordinate 86,278 downwards.
TATTCATTTTTGCAATTTCGCTCCGGGAAATAGGCCCATGCTTGCGGATCGTATTCAGGATGATGGAGCGGTTCAATTCCTGAATGAGCTTTAAATCCCCTGTTCGCATTTTTTCCAAATGAGATCACTCTCCAACTTAATTCACTGACTGGATTTACAAAAAGTTTTTATTACATAAATATAACAGAGGTCTTGAAAAAAACATAATGCTTTGTAATAATGTAAATCAAACGTAAGATAACTGGTCCAAAGTTTACGAAAACCCTCAAATTCCCCTATGTACTTAACTTTATGATATATAAATGATTATGCAATTCGTTTCTTTCATGCACTATATATCTTATTTCTTTTATATTTCTTCTACCAGTTCCCTGGTTTCACGTAATTTGTTCATCCATATAGCTCTTATTTTTTTGATGACTTATTTCATCCATTGGAATAAGTCGTGCTCAAACACAGTTATGCCGACCATTCTGTATGGAGGTGATGCCCCGATCCGTAAGCCGGAAGTTGAAATCACTTTGATTGCTGGAGGGTTCGCGATGAAAAAGACCGGTATTTTGTTCATGTCACTTTTGTTGATGGTATGCGTAACGCTTACAGCTTGCGGCGGAGGAGAGAGCGCTGCCGGAGGAAACGGCAAGAAGACGATCAATCTTGCGCTTTGGGATGAAAATGCGAAGGAATTTGTGGACAAATCCATCGCACTTTATAAAGAGACCCACCCCGATGTGGAGGTCAAGGTCACTTATACTCCTTTTGCAGACTATTGGACGAAGCTGAAAACCAGTCTGGCCGGCAAAGGCGGCCCAGATGTGTTCTGGATGAACGGGCCGAACTTTTACAGTTACGCTTCAAGTGGACTGCTGAAAGATCTGCAGCCATTGATTGAGCAGAGCAAGATGGATGTCTCCGTATATAATGAACTGCTCCGCAACATGTACACCTATGAAGGCAAGCTGTACGGAATTCCGTACTTTCAGGATGTCGTAGGCCTCTATTACAACAAAGAATTGTTCGACAAGGCGGGTGTTGCTTACCCGGATAATACATGGACATGGGATGCCCTGGAGCAAAATGCCCGGAAGCTGACGGACAAGGAAAACGGGGTATACGGTTTTGTCGCACCAGTCATCGACAGCCAGCCAGGTTATTACAACTTTATAGCTCAGGCAGGCGGATATGTGATCAGCGAAGACAAGACCAAGTCCGGATTCGATTCGCCGGAATCATTGGCAGCTTTTGAATGGATGGACTCTTTGATCAAGGCAGGCATCTCGCCGACCGCCCAGCAGCAGCTGGAGACGGAACCAAAGCAGATGTTTGCATCCGGCAAAGCGGCGATGTTCCCGGCGATCTCGGTAAGTGTGCCTGAGCTTCACGGCATTCTCGGCGACAAACTCGGGGTGGCGGAGCTGCCGGCAGGCAAGCGCAAAGCCAGCATCGTGCACGGGCTGAGCTGGTCGATCAACAAGAGCACCGAACATGAACAGGAAGCGTGGGAGCTGATCCAGGCGCTTGCCGGGGAAGAAGGCAGCAAGTATTTGGCTGAAAGCGGATTCAGCATTCCTGCATATAAGGGAGCGGAGGAAGGATGGCTGAAGTCCGTGCCGGGTCTGGATCTGACAGTATTCACGGACAGTCTGCAGTTTGGCGTGCAGTACCCGATTTCGGAAAAAACAGCGGAGTGGCAGGCGGTAGAAACGAAAGAGCTGCAGAATGCTTTCCTCGGCAAACAGTCGATTCCGGATGCCCTGCATAAAATCGCCGCCGAAATGAACGCCATTCTGGAAACCGAGAGGTGATCCGTCATGTACGAAGCTGAAATGACCGGAGTCCAGTCCAAAACGGCCAGTGTGAAACCGAGAATGTCCAGACAAGGCTGGATGGAGGCAATGTGGGCATACATATTCATCAGCCCGCTCGTGCTGGGACTGTTCCTGTTCTACATGGCTCCATCCGCCGTATCCCTTGCGTTGTCCTTTACAGACTGGGACGGGCTTGCTGCTCCCGCGTTCACCGGACTGGCCAATTTCCAGCGGTTAATGGATGACCCCGTATTTCTGAAATCACTAGGGAATACATTTCTGTATACGATTGTGTCCGTGCCTGTCACAACGGCTTTGGCGACGATCCTGGCCGCCCTGCTCAATCAGCCGATACGAGGCAAGACGGTTTACCGGACACTCTACTTCATTCCCGTCATTACGATGCCTATCGCCGTTGGCATGGTGTGGAGATGGCTGTACAACTCCGAATACGGGCTGATCAACTACGTGCTTGGACAGCTGGGCCTGCCGCAGCCGAACTGGCTGTTCGATGAGAACATCGCATTGTTCTCCATCATTCTCATCAGCATCTGGAGCGGTATCGGGTACAGCGCCGTCATTCTCCTGGCCGGATTGCAGGGGATATCGGGGTCATATTACGAAGCAGCAGCGATTGACGGGGCAGGCAAAGTACGCCAGTTTTTTCAGATTACGCTTCCTTTGCTTACGCCCAGCCTGTTTTTTGTCGTCGTGATGTCTTTCATTAATTCATTTCAAATTTTTGATCTCGTGTACATTATGGTGGGCAAGCAGGATTCCATGCTCGATTCAACCCGAACGATTGTGTACAGCATTTGGGAGAACGGATTCAAGTATTTTGATATGGGTTATGCGTCTTCCCAGGCGTTTGTGCTGTTTGTGGTCATTCTGATCTTTACGATCGTACAAATGATTTTTCAGAAGAAATGGGTCCATTACCAATAGGATCACCGATCCGGTGAAAGGAGGGGTTCATCTTGGCTACGAATGCGGCAATAAGGCCGAACCGCGCCGGGGGCATATGGAAGCATATCGTGCTGGCGGCGGGAGCGGCTGTTATGATTGTGCCTTTCTTGTGGATGATCTCGACTTCGTTAAAGTCGTACGCGGACTCAATGCAGATACCGCCCGTATGGATACCGCCGGAGTTTCACTGGGACAATTATGCGAAAGTATTCGATAAAATTCCGTTCATGGAGTATTACCTGAACACCTTATTGATGACCGCCGGCCGAACGGTCGGCCAGCTGCTGATCTGCTCGATTGCGGCATTTGCCTTTGCGTGCATGCGGTTTCCGGGTAGAAATATCATTTTCGTCGCCCTGCTGTCGGTCCTGATGGTTCCCTCCCAGGTCGTCATGATTCCGAGCTTTGTCATCATGCGGGATCTGGGCTGGCTGGACACGTTTTACGCCCTCATTATCCCGGGCATGTTCAGCGCGTTCGGAACCTTCCTGTTGCGTCAGTTTTTTCTCGGGCTGCCGCGGGATTTGGAGGAGGCTGGCAAAATAGACGGCTGCAGTTACTTCGGCATTTTTGCGAGGATCTACCTGCCTCTGTCACGGTCAGCGCTTGTCTCGCTGGCAATCTTCACGGTGATGGCCTCCTGGAATGATCTGCAGTGGCCTTTGATCATGACCAGCTCGGACGATATGCGTGTGCTCTCCATCGGCGTCTCGACGTTCCAGGGCCAGCACAGCACTGATTATCCGCTGCTAATGGCCGCAGCAGTGATGACTACATTGCCTCTGATTATCGTATTTATATTTCTGCAGCGTTATTTCATTGAAGGTATTGCGATGAGCGGCATTAAAGGTTGAATGACAAAGGAGATGGGAACTGTGATCAAGGTTTTGTTGATTGGCGCAGGAACAATGGGCAGTACACATGCTCAGGCTTATGAACAGATGGAAGGCGTACAAGTGGCAGGAGTGGTCGATATCCAGGCGGAACGGGCACAGTCGCTGGCAGATGAGGTGCATGCCCGCGCGTTTGCTTCCTACGAGGAAGCGATATCGGCTCTGGACGATGTCGATGTGGTGGATGTGTGTCTGCCTACTTATCTTCATAAACGATATGTGCTGCAGGCTGCACAGGCGGGCAAGCATGTCATCTGCGAAAAACCGCTCGCCCGTCATCTTGCGGATGCGGAAGAGATGATCGCGGTATGCAAGCAGCACGGAGTGAAGCTGTTTGTCGGGCATGTGCTGCGTTTCTTCCCTGAATATGCGCAGGCCAGAACGGTTATTGAAGCGGGTGATCTTGGCGAGATCGGTGTTGTGAGGACTTCCCGGGGCGGCACTTTTCCGCGGGCGTGGAACAATTGGTACGCAGACTATTCGTTAAGCGGCGGGCTGACGCTCGATATGATCATTCATGATTTCGATTATTTGCGCTGGTGCTTCGGCGAGGTGGACAGAGTTTATGCGAAAAGTTTGCGCGGACGTGTATACGGCCAGATCGATTATGCGCTCGTCACGCTTCGCTTCCAGAGCGGAGTCATTGCGCATGTCGAAGGGACGTGGGCGCATGAATCGTTTGCCATGAGTTTTGAAATCGCGGGGAAAAATGGGGTTCTTCAGTTTGACAGTGCTCGTGATAATCCGGTTACGGCCGTAAGCCGCAACGGGGTGCAAGGGAGACCGGGGGTGGCCGTACCGGAAAGTCCGCTCCGTGAAGGCACCTATTATCGTGAGCTGAAGCATTTCATGGATTGTATTGCGACCGGAAACGAGCCGCAGATCACGGCGGAAGACGGCCTGGAGGCCCTTCGCATATCGCTGGCCGCACTGGAGTCCATGGAAACGGGCAAACCGGTCACGCTGATTCATAAACCATCCGCACTGCAGCATCAATCTTAAGGGGGCTCTACGATGAAGATCGGAATTATCAGTTTCGCACATATGCATGCCTATAGCTATGCATCAGCATTACAGAAGTTGGACGGCGCCGTGCTTGCGGGTATTGCCGATGACAATGCCGCTCGCGGCAAGCAATTTGCCGAGACATTCGGTACGCAGTTGTACACCGACTACCATGAGCTGCTGCAGCAGGATATCGAGGGTGTCATTGTGACGTCGGAAAATGTAAATCACAAAGAGCATGTCATCGCCGCCGCCAAGGCAGGCAAGCATGTGCTGTGTGAGAAGCCCTTGGCCACGAATGTGGAGGATGCCCTCGAAATGATCGAAGTGTGCCGGCAGCATGGTGTCATTCTGCAGACAGCCTTTCCGGTACGCTACAATTCCAGCATCGTAAGGGCGAAAGAAATGATTGATGAAGGCGGAATTGGACGCATCCTCGCCATGAGAGGCACGAACCGCGGACAAAATCCGGGAGGGTGGTTCGTGGAGCCAGCCTTGTCGGGCGGCGGTGCGGTCATGGATCATACCGTGCATGTCGTCGATATTATGCGCTGGTTCACAGGATATGAGGTGAAGGAGGTGTATGCGGAGATCGACACTCATTTCTCCGATACCCCGATTGACGATTGCGGCATCCTGACGATGGAATTTGAACATGGAATATTCGCCACGCTCGACTGCAGTTGGTCACGCAACAAAACCTTCCCGACCTGGGGAGACGTTACGCTGGAAATTGTCGGCTCCGAAGGGACGATAAGCATTGATGCTCTGGACCAGAAGCTGCATGTGCATACCGATCAACACGGGTACCGGCACTCGTTCTGGGGTGACGATATGGATGAAGGGCTTATCGCCGGTTTTGTGCGCGCCATCCGGGAGGGCAAAGCGCCGATTACCGGAGAGGACGGCATGAGAGCTGTGGAAGTGGCGCTCGCCGCTTACCAATCCGCGAGGATTAAGGAACCTGTCGCTACCGGGCTGTAACCAAAAGGGAGGATGAACGATTTATGCTGAAAGCAATGAATCAATGGGGATTTCCGGACGGGACACCGCTGGAAAAGGTGTTTGCCGTCAGTAAAGAGGCTGGATTTGATGCGGTTGAACTCAATCTGTACCCGGCCGGTGGTACGGGGCTGACGATGGATACGACGGCGGCGGAAGCGGAAGAGATCGGGCTTCTTGCACAGCGGCACGGAATCCGGCTGCTCAGTCTGTCGACGGGTATGCTGTGGGATTCACCTTTGTCTGCGGGAGACGCCTCTGTCCGGCAGGAAGGCGCACGGATCGTTGCTAAACAACTGGAGCTGGCTGCAGCCCTGGGAATGGACACGATACTTGTCGTTCCCGGTTCCGTGGATGAAAACACCTCCTATGATGATTGCTACCGGAACAGCCAGGAGGAGATCGGGAAGCTGCTTCCGCTGGCGGAAAAGCTGGGTGTGTCCATCGGAATTGAGAACGTATGGAATAAATTTCTGCTGTCCCCGCTCGAAATGGCGCGTTACATTGACGAATTTCAGTCCTCCCGGGTAGGCGCTTATTTCGATGTCGGCAATGTGCTGCAGTTCGGCTATCCCGAGCAATGGATCCGTATTCTCGGTCCGCGCATACGCAAAGTGCATGTTAAGGATTTCAGCAGAGCCGTCGGCAATATCAACGGATTCGTGCCGCTGTTAAGCGGGGATGTGAACTGGACTGCGGTGCGTGCAGCACTGCAGGACATCGGCTATGATGATGTGCTTACCGCAGAGCTGACTGCCTATGAGCATGCTCCGCTGCAAATGATTTTTGATACGGCGCGTCACCTGGATTGTATTATCGAACAGATGCCTGCGGGAGTAACGGAGTAATATTGAAGGAGGCTGAAATCATTCCATATGGATAAAGTGAGAGTTGGCATAGTCGGAACAGGCGGCATTGGGCATGCTCATTTGGACAATCTGACAGCGAACGGTTCTGTTGAAGTTGCTGCGGTGTGTGACGTGAGCCGTAAGCTCGGGAAAGAGAGAGCTGCTGCCGTTGGAGCAGTATATTATGAGCAGGCGGATGATATGTTCGAGCAAGCTCAACTGGATGCCGTCTTTGTCTGTGTACCGCCGTTTGCGCATGGACAGATTGAGGAGCAGGCTGCGGCGCGCGGAATTCATCTGTTTGTGGAAAAACCTCTTGGCTTGGAGATGGCATCCGTACAGAGGAAGGCAGCGGCGATAGAAAAGGCAGGCATTATTCATGGCTCAGGATACTGCCTGCGTTATATGGACATTGTCCGGATCGCCAGATCATATTTGCAGGACAAAGAAATCGGTATGGTGCGGGCTCACTATTTGTCATCCTTTGTGGAGACACCGTGGTGGCGGGATATGAGCAAATCGGGCGGCCAGCTCGTGGAGCAGTCGACGCATACGGTCGATCTCGTCCGCTATCTTGCCGGTGAGATGAGTGAAGTGTATGCCCGTATGGATCTGCGCTTCATGAAAAATATGGACGGCATGAATGCGCCTGACGTGACTTCCGTCAGCGTTGTATTCGAATCGGGTGCTATCGGACATATCGACAGCACCTGCATTCAGCCGGATCATCGATCAGGCATTGAGCTGCTGGGCCGCGGTTTCCGTGTGGTCATTGACGGATCCGAATTGACGATTGTAGATGATGAAGGAACACAATCGTTTAAGAGGGATACCGATTTTTACAAAGCACAGGACGATGCCTTCATTGAAGCGGTGCGAACCGGGGAACGGAGCCTGATTCTATCTTCGTATACAGACGCCATGCGGACTTTGGAGGTTACGCTGCGGGCGAACGAATCCGCCAAGTCAGGTGTTCCCATTAAGCTGGAAGGATTCAAGCCTGAGTCTGGCATCTCACGGACTTAGGGTGATCAGGGAGCTGCCTTGAAATTTGAAATTAGTCAAAGTGGCTATTGAATGAAATCCAAAGCCTTGATTCATTGGAAACATTGATGAATCAGGGCTTTTTTTGTCCACTGTTGTGGGGTAACTTCGTCTCAGGAAGAATTTTTACACTGGGATAACCCTTTCAGCTTGGCATCAAGTTAATGTTGATCCATAAAGACCGTAATCATAGATTCTATTTCCTGAAAAGGAAGCTCAAAACCGAAATTGGTGCTTGACTGGGGGACAGGGCAACAGCGTAAAAGAGTGAAATAAAATCTAACGTTTGTGAGCGATGCTATTTGGGCAAAAACAAGAGGGTGCAAAATGTAACGGTTGCTGGCGAGCCTATTTCCCGTTTTTTGGCGATAAAGAGGCGGTTTCACCCAAATAAGCTCGCCTACAACCGTTAAAAATGAAACCTCCGCTTTTTCGCCCGAATAAGCGTGATGACAACCGTTAGCCCAGAAAATGTTCCGGATTGATTGATCATTTGAGGCTTCCCCACTAGTCAAACACCGATTTTAGGTTGAGTAGAAAAGGAGCTGCATACAAATGTTTCCCATTCATCAAGTCCATCCTCAACCGCCGTTGTCGGTCAAACCCCGTATACACGAAAGCAGCCGTATCGTGAACAGTCTTATCGGTAAATGGACATCGATCGGACCTGATAACAAGCTGATTGAAGCCGAGATCGGGGATTACACCTATACGATGGATGGCGTTACCATCAACTACGCCGAAGTAGGCAAATTCACTTCCATCGCCTCCCACGCATGCATCAATCCGGTCGACCATCCCATGGAGCGGGTGACACAGCATCATATTACCTACTATCAGCCTGAATACGGGCTTGGGGAAACGTACGACGAGGAAGTCTACAACCGGCGCAGGGGAAACCGCGCCACCATCGGCCATGATGTGTGGATCGGCCACGGAGCGATTGTGATGAAAGGTGTCCATGTCGGAACAGGCGCCGTCATTGGCTCCGGCTCTATCGTGACGAAGGACGTTGAGCCGTACACGATCGTGGTCGGAGTGACAGCCAAGCCGATCAAAACCCGTTTCCCGAAGGAGATTGTCGACAGTTTGCTGCAGATTGCCTGGTGGGACTGGCCGCGTGAGCTGTTCATCGAACGGTTCCACGAGCTGAACGATGTACACAGCTTTGTTAAGAAATATGGCTGATTTGCACAAGAAGGTTATCTGCATCTCTGAAAAAATGGAGAACGGCAGTCAAGGACGGATTATTTCTCGTCCATGGCTGCCGTTTTTCGGGATCTCAATCGCTAAAAAGACAGGATTAATATCAGTATTGGTGTCCTGAAGCATCAATATAAAAGGAACGAACAAGGGTGCGGCGGAAAGGACGCCCTTCTTCTGTAATACCTTCGACCTCAAAGCTAGTGTTATAAATGCCGGGTTTACCGGTTAAAATTCAAGGCTAAGGCAGCTTTTCGAATTTATTGTCCTGGGCATCGATTAACGCAAGCTTGTAATTAAGCTTTTCAAGAGTCTTCATGAGAAGTGAGATTTGTTCCTCGACTTTGCTTTTCTGACGAGCCAGCATGATTCTCCTATCCGGCAACGTACTATCCCCGCTTTTATAAAGCTCCACATACTGTTTTATTTCTGCCAGCGGTAAACCTGTTGAACGCAGGGCTTGTACCGTCTCTATACAATCGATGTAATGTTCATCAAACTTGCGCACCCCGTTCGCATTTCGTTCAACAACCGGCAGCACGCCTTCTTTCTCATAAAAACGCAGGGTATACGGAGAAATGCCCGTTTTTTGTGAAATTTCCTTAACAGTAAAAGCCATTATCATTCACCGCCTATCGGGGATTAGAGCTGCTCTAACAAATTGTACAGTCCGAACCTGTGTCCGGTCAAAATAAATCCTTTATCCATAAGGGGGAGCTATATGGAGTTGACTTAGAGCCGCTACGGCCCGGTAAGCTACGTTTAGAAACAAAAAATGATTAGAAGGAGATCGTTCAATGATAAAAACTGTGTTGATCACCGGCTCTTCGACTGGATTAGGAAACACTACCGCTAGGAAATTTGCTGATGAGGGATGGAATGTGGTGGCGACGATGCGCAAACCGGACCAGCGCCTAGCAGAGGAATATCCCGAACGGATCCTCGTAACGGAACTTGATGTTACCAATCCCGCCAGCATCGAGGCGGCAATTGCGGCAGGGGCTGCTCGCTTCGGCCGGATCGACACCGTTGTGAACAACGCCGGCGTCAGCATCCTCTCGATTTTCGAAGCGACGCCTATGAATGTAGTCCGCGGGGTATTCGAGACCAATGTCTTTGGCGTCATGAACGTGATTAGAGCGATTACGCCACATTTTCGCGAGCAGGGCGGCGGAACCGTCGTGAATATCAGCTCGAGCGTCGGCTTTGCGGCAACTCCGCTTCTGGCCGCTTATGTTGCGTCCAAACATGCGATCGAAGGGCTGACGGAATCGCTCTCGTACGAGCTTGAATCGCAAAATATTTCCGTCAAACTGGTGGAGCCGGGAGCCATTCGCACCACAAGCTTTACCTCGAACACCATGTCCGCATCCCAGGACGTGTCCATTCCCTCTTCGTACCAGTTTTACTATGCTCATATGATGCAAGCCATGATGAACTATCCGTTTGAAGATGCGGATGAGAAGCAGGTTGCCGAGCGGGTTTACGATGCCGCCTGCGACGAGTCTGACCGGCTGCGTTATATCGCAGGTCCGGACGCGGAAGAAATGGCCAAGCTGAGATTTTCCCAATCGGAAGAAGAGTACTTGACCTCCATGCGGGACCTGATGGGACAAACTGCTTGGCGAGCTATGCATGAAAAGTAGGTTAACGTCGCTTTACAAGAGAGTGGGCATTGAAAAATCAATTTGTGACACTGTTAACGAAGGATGGTTGGTTTATGGAAGAAAAACTGCACCCTGAACTTAAAGAATTGTTTTCAGTTTTACCGGAAGTCATGTATACCCGAGAGAATTTAGGTGCCAAAAGGAAAGAGATGCACGAAATGTTTGCCGGCCTGGCTGCATCTCTGCCTGTGAACGATGCAGTCCTAACTTCAGAGTGGTATGTTCCGGGAGCAGCAGGAGGCCCGGATGTCCGTATCAAAATCTATGAGCCAAGAGTAAAGGATGAAATCCTGCCAGGTGTCCTGTATATTCACGGTGGCGGTTATATCCTTGGTTCTGCCGATATGATGGACCCTGTCATGCAGCAACTGGTACCGGAGCTCAATTGCGTCATCGTGTCCGTGGATTATCGACTGGCCCCGGAGCATCCTTTTCCGGCTCCACTCGAAGATTGTTATGCTGCACTTCAATGGTTCTCTGAACATGCTGAGGAACTGGGGGTGGATTCATCCCGAATTGCCGTGGTTGGTCCCAGTGCCGGCGGTGGATTAACGGCTGCGCTTTCTCTTTTGGCAAGAGATCGCAAGGGGCCTTCTATCGCATTCCAAATGCCTCTTTACCCCATGCTGGATGACCGGGGCACAAGCAAATCCAGTAATGAAATCAGAGATGAAAGGGTATGGAGTAAAGCCAAAACCCGGCTTGGATGGGAAATGTATTTAGGAGAAAACCGTGAAGTATCCCCATATGCTGCTCCGGCACGCGCAACCGACTTGTCAGGGCTTCCACCTACATACACATGTGTTGGTGACCTGGATCCATTCCGTGATGAAATCATTGATTATGTATTAAGGCTTACGCAGGCCGGCGTGCCAACAGAGTTTCATTTATACCCCGGATGTTTCCACGGCTTTGAGGAATACGCTCCTGCTGCCGAGATCAGCCAGAGATTTGTAAAAGAATATAAAGAGGCTTTGCAGCGTGCCTTACACCAATGATTGATTACATTCAAAGCGCTCTGCGGCGGGACGGTCGAATTTATGAAAAAAACCGGATTCATGTTCGAATCCGGTTTTTTTAAACCTCTGTGCGGATACTCTAATCCGACAGAGTGTCCGCACAGAGATTAACGTGTATGATGTTCCAGTTCAATTAAGCCAATCTCACTTTAAAATCCTGATAACCAAATTCACGCACTACTTGGCAATCACCGTCTTTATGCTTTACTGCAATGGCCGGCAGAGCCATGCCGTTAAAGGTGTTGGTTTTCACCATGGAGTAAATCGCCATATCGCCAAAAACCAATCTGTCGCCGCTCTTTAACGGCTGGTCGAAGGAATAATCTCCGATCACATCGCCGGTCAGGCAGGTTTGCCCGCCCAGGCGATATGTAAATGGCTTCTCGCCGGGTTCGCCTGAACCAAGGAGGGGAGGGCGATAGGGCATTTCCAACACATCAGGCATATGGCAGGTGGCCGAGGTGTCCAGAATGGCAATCTCGATTCCGTTTTTATGAAGATCAAGCACCGATGTGATCAGATAACCTGCGTTGAGCGCAACGGCCTCTCCCGGCTCCAGATAGACTTCCAGGCCGTATTTATCCTGCATACGCTTAATGCAAGCTTCCAGTCTCGGGATATCATAATCTTCTCTTGTGATATGGTGACCGCCGCCAAAGTTGATCCATTCCATTTGCGGCAGCCATTGCCCGAACTTTTCCTCCACGGCATTCAGTGTGGTCTCCAGATCGTCCGAGTTTTGCTGGCAAAGGGTATGGAAGTGCAGTCCTGAGACACCTTCCAGCAACTCCGGACGGAAATCCCCGCTCTTCACACCGAATCTGGAGCCCGGTGAACATGGATCATAGATTTCATGCCCTTCTTGCGTGGAGCATTCAGGGTTGATGCGCAAGCCCACTTTTCTGCCGGCCTGCAGGGCTTTGTTCTTGAATTTCTCCAGCTGTGAGAAGGAATTGAAGATCATATGATCACAAATGGATATAATTTCATCAATTTCATCCTCACGGTAAGCAGGGGCAAAGACATGGTTTTCTTTGCCCATTTCCTCATAACCCAGACGTGCTTCGAATAAACCACTCGCGGTTGTGCCGCTCAAATATTTTCCGATGAGGGGGTACATGGTTGTCATGGAAAACGCTTTTTGCGCCAGCACAATCTTGGCTCCTGTACGCTGCATAACGCCATTCAGGATTTTCAGATTTTTTTCGATCAGCTCTTCGTCAACGACATAACAAGGCGTAGGCAGCTCCTCGAATCGCATTTTAGCGAACAAGCTCCGACTCTTTTTCTTCTGCAGGCAGTTCGTCAACAAGCACCGGGTTAAAATCTTCTACCCACGGAAGTCCCCATTTGTTCAACTCTTCCATGAATGGATCCGGATCAAATTCTTCGATATTGAATACGCCAGGCTTATTCCACTTGCCGGTCAGGACCATGGCTGCGCCAATCATGGCAGGAACGCCGGTTGTGTAAGAGATGGCTTGGGAGCCCACTTCTTTATAGCACTCCTGGTGGTCACAAATGTTGTAAACATAGTATGTTTTGTCCTTGCCGTCCTTTTTCCCTTTGAAGATGCAGCCGATGTTTGTTTTTCCTACTGTACGCGGTCCAAGGGAAGCCGGATCAGGAAGCACAGCCTTCAGGAATTGCAGTGGAATGATTTGTTTTCCTTCGAATTCGATCGGCTCGATGGAAGTCATTCCTACATTTTCAAGAGCCTTCAGGTGTGTCAGATAGCTTTGGCCGAAGGTCATGAAGAAACGGATGCGCTTCAGTCCAGGAATGTTTTTGGCCAGGGATTCAAGCTCTTCATGGTACAGCAGATACATATCCTTTTCGCCAACTTCAGCGAAGTTGTACTCACGCTTGATTTCCATCGGCTTTGTTTCGATCCATTCACCATTCTCCCAATATCTTCCGTTCGCGGAAACCTCGCGGATATTGATTTCAGGGTTGAAGTTGGTAGCAAACGGATAGCCATGGTCGCCGCCGTTGCAGTCCAGAATGTCGATATATTCGATTTCATCAAAATAATGCTTCAGCGCGTAAGCGGAGAATACGCCTGTTACGCCAGGGTCAAAGCCGCTGCCCAGCAGAGCTGTAATTCCAGCCTGCTCGAAGCGCTCTTTGTACTCCCATTGCCATTTGTATTCAAATTTGGCCGTATCTTCCGGCTCATAGTTTGCTGTATCCATGTAGTGTGTTTTTGTGGCAAGGCAAGCATCCATGATGGTCAGATCCTGATAAGGCAGAGCCAGGTTCATGACGATATCCGGCTTCACTTCGTTAATCAAGGCAACCAGTTCTTCCACATTGTTGGCGTCCACCTGTGCAGTGGTAATTTTCGTTTTGCCGCCGTCCAGCTTCGCTTTCAGCTCATCACATTTGGATTTTGTACGGCTGGCGATGCAGATTTCTTCGAATACTTCACTGTTTTGAACACATTTGTGAACCGCTACTGATGCTACGCCCCCGGCGCCGATAATAAGTGCTTTTGCCATTTCTCAATCCCCTAACTGTAATAGATTTGTTTAAAGCGGAATTCCATACCATCGATACTAACGTGCGGCCTGCACCTGCAATTTCTGACAACAAAAAAGCAAGTGCAAAAACGCATCACTCGCGCATCACACTTGCTTCGATATAATCATTCATATTAAAAAAGCACAGGGTAACCCCGTAACAAAAGTATTCAGCATCAATACGTCATAAAAACAGGACTTTTGTTAGAAAGCTTTTTAATATTCGGAATATATCAATAAAGGATCAGAGTCTATATAGCAAATAATTACTTTTACCACTCTTATTGATCGTTTCACAAGTTGATGTGCATATGCACTGGTTGTAAAGTAACCAACTTATAAAATTTGAGCTTTTAACTCAATCAATAAGGCAACAAAGTTGCCAATCGGCATTTGACCCGGCTGTCCGTATGGCCTTAACATCCTTAAGGAGTGGTCAAAAATTATCTGCTTGGAAAGATCCCGGATATTCAGAATATCAGCTTTCCAAATTTCACGCACTTCATATATTATCACATTCATTTGAGATTGCAACAAAAAATATTTGGGTTTTTGCCCTTAATTTTTATTAAGCTAATTATGGTTTTGGTTTTCGATTCTCGGCCAGCAGCTCGCCCATCGCTGTCCATTCGGTTTCTGCCGGGGGCTGAGAGTAGGTAACCGGGAGTCTTGGAAACAGCAATTCAGCGATGCGGTAAGCCTCCTCCAGATGCGGGTAGCCTGACAAAATGAAGGTATCAATGCCAAGAGCGGCATATTCCTGCAGACGCTCCGCCACTTCCTCGGCACTGCCGACCAATGCCGTACCGACACCTCCCCGTACTTGCCCGATACCTGCCCATAAATTGGGGATGATTTCAAGCTCATTCCGATGCTGGCGTACAAGCTGGGTCATGCGCCGCTGCCCGACGGAATCGAAGCGGTCAAGCAGCGACTGTGCCTCCTCGACATCCTCCTCAGTGACATGCTGAATGAGCCTGCGGGCTGCATCCCACGCTTCCTCGGCCGTTTCCCGTACGATAATTTGCACACGCAGACCGATTTTGATGCTTCTGCCATGCTGGCTTGCGCGTGCTCTTACGTCGGCAATCTTCTCTGCCACCATGGCGGGTGTCTCAGCCCAGGTCAGATAGGTATCGATATGCTTCGCGGCGACCTCGTGCCCGGCCTCGGAAGAAGCACCGATAAACAGCGGGGGAGACTGCCGGTTAAAGGGAATATACTGCAGCTTGGCGCCCTCCACATGAATATGCTTCCCCTGGAACGTGACGCTCTCACCAGCCATGAGCCTTTTCCACACCTGGAGAAATTCATCCGTGACTTCGTACCTTTCACGGTGAGAGAGGAAGATGCCGTCTCCTTTCATTTCTACCGGATCACCGCCCGTTACGACATTAATGAGCAGCCGGCCGGAGGATAACCGTTCGAAGGATGCCGCCATTCGGGCGGCAATGCTGACCGATATTCCGCCTGGGCGAACGGCCACCAGAAATTTCAATCTCTCCGTCGCCTGAATGAGCGCTGAGGCTACGACCCAGCCGTCCTCGCAGGCATGACCGGTAGGCACCAGCATACCGGAGTAACCGAGCCGGTCGACGGCTTGGGCGATTTGTCTGAAGTAATGCAGGTCGGTTATTTTGGCTCCTCGGGTTGTGCCCAAATATCTTCCGTCTCCCATGGTGGGCAAATACCAGAACATCTCCATGTCGGGTGAACACTCCTGTTATTTTATAATATGACTGCTGCCAATCAGAGACACCAAATGCTGACGTAATTCGGTAAAATCTTTGTCTGAACGCAAGTCTTGAAAGGCAGGCATTTCTGAATCGTGAAGAAGAAGGTTGCTGAAATCCTGAACGATTCTGCCGGGATTCGGCTGCATGACGATAATGCGCCGGCCCAGCAGCAGCGCTTCATCCACATCGTGTGTAATGAAGAAAAAGCAGCGGCGTGATTGCTGCCAAATTTGGCGTACATGCTGCTGCATGGTTTCCCGGGTAAGCGCGTCCAATGCACTGAACGGTTCGTCCATTAATACGATTCTGGGCTCTGTTGCCAATGTCCGCGCAAGTGCGGTACGCTGCTTCATGCCTCCGGACAGCTGATGAGGCAGCCGTGAGGCAGCGGACTCAAGTCCAACCATCTCTATGTAGCGAGCGGCTTTCTCTCTGCGTTCCTTCCTGGGCATACCAGCCATCCGCAGCCCAAATTCTACATTGCCGGCTACCGATAACCACGGGAACAAATTCGCATGCTGGAAAACGACACCTACCTGGGGCGTTGGCCTGGTATGAACCTCGCCGTCAATGGAGACGTACCCGCTGGAAGGCTTTAAGTATCCCGCGATAATGTTAAGCAGCGATGATTTGCCGCAGCCTGAAGGTCCGAGCACACACACGAAATCATCCGGCGCAAAGGATAGCTCAATCCGCTCCAAAGCCTGGATTGCGACATTTCCTTGGTGATACGTTAGAGAGAGGTTCGTCAATTGCACGCCGGATGGTATCACATCCAAGGCCGATGAAGCTTGCTGAATTGAATTCGTATCGGCTGTGAGAGGGGCTTGGCTTGCTACGCTCATGTTTCTTCCGCCTTTCTTTTTGAAGCTGTCCAGTTCTGAAACTATCTTTCGCTATTTTGTATACAGATCGTTAAGAAGCGCCTTCTGGAACACGTCAAGCTCAGGCGCACTCTTGAGTGATTGCTGCTCCACAAGGAAATCCGCCGTTTGCTTCAGCAATGCAGCGAATTGTCCGGGCTGATCGGGGGTTCCTAAATATTTGGGGTCTGTCTGAGCCGCTGCATCCAGAACGGTAATTTCGTTCATAGCTTTCAGTGTTTCTTCTGCAGACAAGCCAAGCTCCTGAGATAAAGCTTCGGCCGCTTCCTGCGGATGATCCTGGTAATACTTTGTTCCCTCATCCAGAACCTCAATATAGAGCTTGACGGCCTGCGGATATTTGGCGGCAAAGTCGTCATGGACTACGCCGAATTCGCCTGTTAGGGCTCCTTTATCAGCGACCTCCCTGGAGGTAATAATGACTTTTCCATTCTCGGCAAGCAGCTTGGATTGCACAGGCTGCCAGGTGTATGCGCCATCAATGTCGCCGCGCTGCCAGGCCGCAAGCAGGTCGGGAGCCTGCATGTCAATGATCTTGATGCCGGCCGGATCTATATTTGCTTGTTTGAGCGCCGACAACAGGCTGAAATGGGAGGTCGAGCCGAAGGTTGTAGCCATGGTTTTGCCTTGCAGATCCTGCAGGGATTGAATGCCGGAGCTTCCCTGTACGACAAGCGCTTCGCTCTCGCCGATGACGTCATGAATGTAATAGACCTTGTTCGGCAAGCCTTGCGCGATGCCTGAAGCGCCCGGAGGAGTGCCGACAAGCCCGAAGTCGATGCTTCCGCTTGCCATCGCCGTGTTCACATCACGTCCGGAGTCGAATTTCAGCCACGAGATATTGACCCCGGGAAATTTCTTCTCGGCCAGGCCGAGCGCTTTAGCGACCAGCTCCCCGTTCGGAGATACCTGGTAGCCGATGCGGATTTCTTTTGGAAGCTCGCTGCTGCCAGAGCCATTGGCGGATGTGGGGGAGGAGGCTTCGTTTTGGCTTGCTTGCTCATTGGCGGGTTTGTCGCAGCCTGCCGCCAGCAGCATGATAGCCAGCAGGAGGAAGGCAGAAGCCAAACGGAATGATTTTAAGGGGAAATGATTCATATGGTTGTGCTCCTTCTTCTGAAAATTAATGTTCAATCCACGGGGATACCCGTTGAATGAGCAGTCTTATGGCCGTGTCAATGAGGATGGCGATGATCCCCATAATGATGATGGCGGCGTAGATAATGTCGCTGCGCAAGTATTTGCTGGCATCCAGCACCATCCAGCCAATGCCGGAGACGGCGGCGATCATTTCCGCTGCGACCAGGGTGGCATACGTGACCCCGACTGCCGTGCGCAGACCTGTTAACAAATCGGGCAGGCAGGAAGGGAAGATAACGAACACATACAGCCGCAATTTGTTTGCACCCAGGGACTTTGCCCCGTTGATTCGGTCGGCGGGAATACGGCGCGCGCTGTACACGGCGGCAATAAACATCGGTGCGAAGCCGCCCAGGAACAGCAAAATAATTTTGGATGTGTCCTCAATTCCGAACCAAAGCACAAGCAGGGAATAGTAGGCCAGCGGCGGCAGCGGGCGGTAAAATTCAATGAACGGATCGAAGACCGCCCGCAGCCAGCGAATTCTGCCACAGAGGATGCCCAAGGGCACAGCCGTAAGAAAAACGAGAATCAAGGCAATGGCGATCCGCTGCAAGCTTGCACCGATATGGCCAAGCAGGGTCGTTCCTTTGTAGCCTTCTTCGGCGATGGTGACGAATGCGGACCATACGTCGGCAGGAGAGGGCAGGAACAGGGGATTCATCCATTCGTTATAACTGGCAACCCACCATAAGAATAAGGCGAAGCCTGCGGAAATAAAGGAGACGGCTAAATATAAACCGTTTCTGGGATCGAAGCGGCTGGATGTCGACCGCTGTATATTAGCCATCGGCAAGGCACACATCCTTTCGTGAAAAATGTTGATTTCGTCGGGATGAAAGGCGGTACCGTCGGCGTTTGGATGGGATTAACAGACAACAAAATGAGAGCATCCTATCGAAACGTTCGGCCTTTCATGCAGCCAACTGCTTACGATTGTCTCTCCTGTTGTCAGGTGGAGGGGAATAGGAAATTGTAGAAGTTCATGTGGTTTTATTGCGTGTTCGCGCTTATTGCGGTTTGCTCTCTACCTTGGTTAACAGGTAAGAGAGTACGTCAGCCCGCAGCTGGTTATCCAGCGGGGCAAAGCCAAACAGCTCGCAAAAGAACAAGCCGTCCGCGGCTAGTCTGGCAGCCGTTGCTGTGACCGGATCCTTGCATTCTGCAGTCATCCGGCTTTGCCACAATAAATAACGCTGCCGCATGGGTGCAAGCAAATCAGGATTGCTGGCTGCGGCTGCCAAGATCCCGAAGCTCATTTCCAGATCATCCTTGCTGATCTCGAATGTCTTGATCAAATAGGCTTGAGCCCAACCGTTATTGAGGGCGGTATTGCTTGCAGCCTCGGCATCCGTGTCCGAATCGAATCGGTCCAAAAAGTCATTCAAAGCTGCCTGGATCAGTGCTTCCTTGGTGGGGAAATGGTAAAGCAGTCCGCCTTTGCTAATGCCTGCTTCTCTGGCTACTGCGTCCAGTGTAAGATGAGAGGCACCCATCTCTCTAACCAGTCTGCAGGCCACCTTCAGGATATCGGTGCGTTTCGAATTACGGTTCATGGCAGCACCTCCAGAAATACTATACTGTCCGGACGGTCCAGCAGTCAATGATTAATTCAATAAAACCGATGAGATAAGTTGGGATAAATATAAATGCCCCCTTAATGGACCAGATTGCCTGGCTGTCATTAAGGAGGCATGATAGTTTATTAAGGCTATTTCGATGCTTTGACCAATCTTTCAAATGCCCCGTATTTCTCTTGGACCAACAAAAGAGCGATTCCCCCGAGAATGCTCGGAAGGGCAAAGGCCATGAACGCCTGCTGTGGCGCTAAGTTGGTTGCCAGCAGGAGACCGATGATGAGGGGGGCTAGTATAGCTCCTATCCGGCCAATGCCGACGGTTACACTGAGTCCGGTTGTGCGGACCTCCTGCGGGTAAAACTCGGATACATAGGGGTTCACCAGATTTTGCGTTCCGCCTGTACATGCTCCGCCAATGGCGATCAGGAGATACAGCAGAAGCAGATTGGACGTTACACTTAGAGTAACAAAGCAAATCGCCCCGATGAAAAACATGATCAAAAGCACGTTGCGATGCCCCAACCGGTCCACCAAGTAGCCGCCAAGCAGCGAACCTCCAATTTGTCCGACTCCCAGCACAAGGCTGAAGGACAGGCTGGAAGTGATTCCGTATCCGGATCCCTGCATGATTTTGGGCAGCCAGGTATTCAGGCCATAGATCATAAGCAGACAGCTGAACACCGTGATCCAGAATGCGAATGTACTGACACCGCGACGGTCGGAAAACAGCTTTTTGGCCGGAAACCCTTTGGCGCGTTCTTGAACACTCACATACTCAAAATCATCGGTTGCTGCATAGTTCCCTTGAGGATTGATTTTGTTCAGTATCCTGGCGATTTGCTCACCCTGGTTACGAAGGATATGGAAGGCTAGCGATTCGGGAAATTGTCTGATAAAAAATGGCAGGGTAATCAGCGGGATAATCCCCAGCCAATATAAAAATCTCCATCCCAGACTCTCCATTAAATACATCCCCGTAAGTGAAGCCAATATGCCTCCTATGGAGTAACCGCAGTACATCGTTGCGACAATCAGCGCTCTGTTCTTTTTAGGTGAATACTCTGTCATCATGGCAATGACGGCGGGCATTAATCCGCCCATCCCAAGCGCTGCAATAAAACGCATGATCGTAAAGATGAGGGGATTGGGCGCTAGTCCTGCCAACAGAGAAAATACGCTGAATAAAAGCATACAGATCACTAATACTTTCTTTCGCCCAATGAGATCGGACAGTGAACCAAGCAAAAAGGAGCCGATCATCATGCCGATGAGCGAGTAGCTGCCAATCGCTCCCGCCTCTACGAGAGTCAGCTTGTATTCATCCATCATCATCGGCAATCCAATGCCGTATAAAGCAATATCAAACCCGTCGAAGGCAATGGCATAAAAGCACCAAAGAAACACCAATAAGTGAAATTTATTAAATTTGCTTTCAGCGATGACCCTGGAAGCCTGGACAGTATGCATCAGTTGTACTCCTTTATTTCCAAACTTCCTTGGAGATTTCCACAACATGCTGCAGTTTGGCCCACTGTTGCTCCTCTGTCAGCAGGTTGCCTTCTTCTGTGGAGGCAAATCCGCATTGCGGGCTCAAGCAGAGCTGCTCTAAAGGAACGAATTTCGACGCTTCTTCAATCCGCTTTTTAATGTCATCCTTGTTTTCCAGCTCGCCAAATTTGGACGTAACCAAGCCCAGAACAATGTTTAAATCCGATCTGTTCACAAAACGGAGCGGTTCAAACCCGCCTGAACGGTCATTATCATATTCCAGGAAGAAACCGTCGATATTCAGATGTCCGAATAACGGTTCCGCAACAGGCTCATATCCGCCGGAGGAAATCCAGGTGGAGCGGAAATTACCGCGGCAAATATGCATGGTGATTTTCAAATCATCCGGGCGATCCGCTACCGCTTTGTTCAGCGTCTGCAAGTACATGTTGACCAAGTGATCAGGATTCTTGCCTTTGGCGCGCAGCTGTTCTTTCTGCTCTTCCGAGCATAAATAAGCCCAGGACGTATCATCAAGCTGAAGGTAACGGCAGCCGGCATCATAGAATGACTGTATGCCTTTTTTATATGCCTTGGCCAGATCATCAAAGAACTCTTCTTCATCCGGATAGACCGAATTGTCAATCTCGCCGCGGAAATGAAGCATACTTGGACTTGGAATGGTAAATTTCGCAGTATGATCTCCAGCTACGTGGTTGAGATATTTAAAATCCTCCAGCATAGGATGATCTGCAAAGTCGAGTTTGCTGGTTACTTTAATGGCACGGGATTTGGTTTGCTTTTGCTGAAATTGAATCCCGCTTCCTGACCAGTAGCCCTCAACTCCGACGAGGTTTTCCAGAAAATCAAAATGCCACCAGGCTCTGCGGAATTCTCCGTCCGTCACGGCCTGCAGGCCGATTTCTTTCTGCTTCTGCACAATTCTTGCAATTTCCCCGTCTTCAATCTTGCGCAGCTGTTCTGCTGAAATTTCGTCATTTGCTCTCTGCAGGCGCGCTTTTTTTATGGCATCGGAACGCAGCAGGCTTCCGACCTGATCCGCACGAAAGATGGTAGAATGGTTGTTGGACTGATTCACTGTTGTCATTAAAAATCCCTCTTTCCTCTTACCTTTGTTGTGTAATCCTATCACGATTTAAGGGATAACGTGTAACTGTTAAAATATATTGCTGGTTATAGCTAAAAGCTATATCGCATTTTTTCCTCTTGACCCTGACATTGTTGTCACGGTTTATACTTGGGATGCGGCACGAGGATCGAACTACCGGAGGTGGATGATATGAAAATCGGTGAACTTGCCCGCAAGACGGGGGTAAGCATACGTTCGCTCCGTTACTATGAGCGGCAAAAGCTGATCGCGCCCATGCGCTCTGACAACAGCTACCGGGAATACAGCCCGCTTGCGGTCGAACAGGTCAAAACGATCCGGCTGTATATGAACCTCGGCTTCACGACCGAACAAATCGCCGGCTTCCTTCACTGCGTGCTGCAAAACAAAGAAGCGTTCTGCCACGACATCGTGCCGGTCTATGAATCGAAAATCACCGAGCTTGACGAACAAATTCAGCTCCTGACCATGATCAAGTCGAATCTGGAGGAGCGGGTAAGGTCGATCTTCGAGGAGCGGCGGATGGAGGAGGAACGCGCCAAAGGAGCGATGACGCATGACTATCATCACAATGACGGACGATAACTGGAGTGACATCGTAGGAAAATCGGATTCTCTGCTTGTCAGCTTCAGCAGCCCGCACTGTCCCCCTTGCCGAGCCGCTGAGCCTGTAATGGAGCAATTGGGGCAGGAGCTCGCCGACCGGTTGAAGGTAGCGAAAATAAACGTCTGGGAGCATTCCGAATTGGCATCCAGTCTTGGCATTATGGCAACACCTACGTTTGTGCTGTTCCGCGGAGGAGAGCCAACGAACAAAATGGTGGGATACCAGTCGAGGGATGCTCTTTTCGGCACGATCCAGGGATGGATGGATGCGAAGTAAGGAGCCCTGTTTAATCGCAGCAGGGGCGTTTCAAGGCGAGTAAGCGCAGTTTTTTCTCTATTAATTAGAGGCTATCGATTCACGAGCGGATTTCGTGAATGCGATGGCCTTTTTCATGTGGATGGAGGTAGAGGAACCATCTTTTTGAAGAGCAGGCGGATTGTACGGAGGATGATTGCAATAAACGGAAGGTTCACCCAAGCATAATAACAGGGACGAGCATAGATTACTAAAAGATCGATCTAGTATCTAAGAGGAGGAGATGTAATGCGCAAGAAAAATATTCGTAGCTGTCAGGCCCCGCAGGACATTACTCTGGTTCAACGTCTGCAGCCGCTTGTGGGACGGACGGTTACGGTGTCCCAGCCCGGACTTCTTAGGCTAACTAAGACGACAGGCAAGCTCACCAACGTGACCAAGTCCTCGTTTACAGTCGGAACAACGGTAGTTAAGCTCCAATCCTCCTTCTTTATCGTCCTGAACGAACGGGTTAAACGGACAAAGCCTTTTGCATTGACAGCCATTGCGGAAGATATGGGGGAATTGCGGGGGCCTTTGATTCAGCTCGGTCGGGATTTCGTCGAGTTTATGCAGACTCCGGGCCGGAGTGTGCCTATCCTTTTTCCGTTAAATAAGTTTACAGAAGTGTTTTGGGAGGACGAAGAGGAGTAAGAATTCAATCAATCTGCGTGAAAGGCCATCCCATTTGTGGGGTGGCCCTCCTGTACATAACCGCGGTTTCCGATCACACACCGCCACGATGGATGCTCTCTATTTCATTGAAGTGACGGGCAGGATCGTTACAACATGCGAAAATGATTCCAGTTGAGTAATTGTGCCCCAAATAGGTCCGTACCTTTAAACACTGGCGTCAGAGAGCACCTCCATTAATCTTTGTTTTACCCCCTCCGTTACGGGCATAAGCGGCAGACGTAATTGCTCATTTGCAATGATATCCTGCCGGGTAAGCAGCCACTTGAGCGGGGCCGGGGCAGGCTCTTCAAATAAATGATCGATCATGGGCTCCAGGGTCTTGAAGTCGTCTCTCGAACCATTAATATCACCAGCAGCAAACCGCTGGTATATCTCAATAAAACGATTGGTGTGAATATTGGCGGATGCGAGCATTCCACCTGTGGCTCCCTGGCACAACATGGCGTGAAAATGTTCATCTTGTCCGCAGAGCACAGGTTTTGTCTCATACTCCATCAAAGCGGAGAGAAGATCAAGGCCGCCGGAGCTGTCCTTCAGCCCGATCACCCCATCAAGGTCCATTATTTTCCTCATGGTATCCACTGTGACTCGACTTCCTGTTCGAGCCGGGATTTCATACACAAGGATAGGTAGGCCGACCTGGGAAGCTCTGCGAAAATGTTCCTGAATCCCTTCCTGTGTCGGCTTATTGTAGTAGGGAGTAACAACCATTGCGGCATCCGCCCCTAATTCAGCTGCCAATTCTGTCCGTTTAACCGTTGCGTAGGTATCGTTTGTACCCGTTCCAACGACAATTGGAATTTTTTTATGCATTCTCGTTAAGATGTCCTGTGTAACTTCAACCATCTGTTTTACTTCTTCCCATTGGACAGTCGGTGACTCTCCTGTAGTACCGTTAATGACCAGCCCCTGGATGTCATGGCTTGCGAGATGGCTGATGTATTTATGAAACGACTGAATATCCAGTTTGTTGTCACTCGAAAAAGGGGTGATCACCGGTATGAAAATTCCATAAACGTCATGCTCTTTAATCATCATTAGCAAACCCTTTCAGTTGGAGTGAATTCAATGTAACATAGGAATTAGCATTATAGTTATCTATATTAAGCGATGGTTGTAATCAATATTTTTGATGAGGTGGCTTGGATGGACTTTACCTATCTTCAGACTTTTCGAGAAGTAGCGATACGTCAAAGCTTTACAAGAGCAGCAGAGGCGCTTGGTTATGCACAATCCAGTGTGACAACCCAGATTCAAAAGCTTGAGAAAGCTTATAATGTCAAATTGTTTGAGCGCTATAGCAATAATAAGATTCGGCTTACGTCCGCAGGGGAAGAATTATTTAAGCTTGCTGGACAAATGTTGGAGCTTTTTGAACAGTCCAAGGAAAAGATGGCACAGCAGGGTGGGGGTTCAATAACCATCAGCACCATGGATTCTATCGCTTCTTATTTTCTGGCTTCTTATATCCAGGCAACCCGAAGAGAATATCCTAATCTGAATATAAGATTGCATACGGATCGCGAAGAGATGATTTTGCACCAGGTTAAGGAAGGGGAAGCAGATGTAGGGCTTATATTGGCAGACGATTATGATTCCAATTTAAAATGGGTCACGATTCGGGAAGAACCGCTCGTTCTGATTGTCAATCCAAGCCACCCGCTATTAGAAAAGCATAAAATCGAACTGAATGATCTGATTGATGCGGAGTGGATCATGCCTGAGCATACCTGCAATTACAGACAGCTGTTGGAGAGAATGCTTCGTGCAAACGGAATTGCTTATCGAGTTGGCCTCGAGCTTGGTAATCCGGAAGCGATTAAAAGGAGTATCAAAACAGGATATGGTATATCCATACTGCCCCAAATGGCTGCCATAGAGGAGATCGAACGTGGAGAACTAAAGGTCTTGCCCTTTGAGCATTCCGAACTGAAGCTGAAGGTTCAGCTCATTCTTCACCCCCGGAAGTGGGTTTCTAACCCATTAAGCTTCTTTATGGATGGATTAAGAGTGTAAAGTTCACTCCTCATGGTATTAAACTAACGGGCTTGTGGTTGAGAACGGTAACTATTTAAGGAGATTTTGATAACTTCCAGACTGTGGACAAATATGGTAAGGTGAATGAACATATGTTCTTGTTTGGAGGGGTTTTAATGAATGGTAAAAGCGGCGAATTGTCGGGTTTGCTACACAGTAGTATGGAACGGTTTCATGTGCCAGGAGCAGGTATAACATTATTTCAAGAGAATCGGCTTAATCGTCAGATGTCGCTTGGGATTGAAGAAATGGGCACAACTCGCAAAGTGAATTCAAACAGTATATTCCATGCATGTTCAATGAGTAAAATGGTTACTGCCATCGGTGTGCTAAAACTAGTTCAAGAAGGCCTGCTTGATTTGGAGGAAGATACAAATACTTATTTAAAGTCTTGGCAAATTCCTGAAAGCCTTTATCTGAAGACTAAGAAAGTAACGATAAGCAGTTTGTTGGCTCATCAGTCAGGATTCATTGATCCTGCAGGCAGTTTTGAAGTGCTTCAAAATAACACCCCATTCCCTGCACTCAAAGAATTGCTGTCAGGAAGAACTCCCTACAATGCCGAATCATCAGTTGTAAAATATACACCTGAAACGGAATTTCACTACTCCGATACCGGATATACCATCCTAGAACTCCTTATTGAAGATATAACGGGTGAGCCTTTTAGCTCTGCTATTAAGAAGCTTGTCATTGAACCCCTGGGCTTAGAGCAAACATTTTTTTGGAATGGTGCATCAACACCCATGATAGCCAAGGGGGGCAGCCTGACATCAGGACATGATAAGCATGGAAAGGTCATAGCGGGAACAAGGGCTCATTATCCCAATCTGTCAGGGACCGGCCTCTGGACAACACCTTTTGAGATATCTCTTATAACCAAGGAAATTATAAAGTCCTTTGATGGTGACCCTGCATCACTTTTATCACCCGAATTAACCCGTAAGATGCTGACAGGTTATAGCAGTGCCCAATTCGCTGGATTAGGGGTATTTCTATCAAAAGCTAAAGAGGAACCTTACATGATGTCCAAAGGCTGGGGAGTTGGCTACCAGTGTATGCTTATAGCTTACCCGCGCTTAAGATGCGGGATGGTTATTATGACAAATTCTGAACCGGGAAAGCCGCAAGAGGAGGCATTCATTGGAGAAGCTATTCAATTCATTTCGGAAGAATATGATTGGCCAGGATTGTAAGGGGTCATAATCCTATACGAAAGGAGACAAAGAATGAGTCAAGACGAGTTTTTTATGAAAGAAGCAATCAAGCTATCTAAACTTGCGGTTGAGCACGGTAACGAACCCTTCGGAGCGATACTGGTTAAAGACGGGATAATTGTATGTTCTAATGAAAACCAGATTTATACGGCATCGGACCCAACTTTCCATGCAGAAGCAGGGTTGCTGCGGAGATTCTGCGCAGAAACAGCCGATCAGCGGTGATCGGCTGCCTTTTCTCTGGGTAAAACAAACATGTCCTATCATGGGAAAGTATTAGAATTTTGAATAAAAGAAAATTGCATTTTCATCTTTATATTTTGAGTTTGAGTAAAGCATAGTATCCACTGCACCAATTTCAAACCCATTCTTCAAATAAAACCGGCAAGCGAGCAAATTAACATCCTGCGTATCAAGCGTGAATCCTTTCATTCCTTTTTGTAATGCCCATTCCTTTGCCTTGTTGAGTAAGGCGGTTCCTATTCCTTTTCCTCTGCTGCTTTCTAGTACAATAAGTCTGTCAATGGAAGCAAATTTTATTTCGTCACTTGTGCTTAATCTTATATGTCCCAGACATTTTCCTTGGGAATAGTATAAGAAAGCAATGTTGTCATCACTATTAATATATTCATCAAGATCCTCGTGTTCCGGGTATTTTGATTCATAAGGTTGTTCATAGAGCTCTTCTTGATAACTCCATATACCATTTTCTAATTTAGGTACAAGTCTCCCTATAACCGTGAAAGGATGTTCTTTGCGTTCGTAATCCTCTTTGTTATCAAGTGTCATTTCAACAATTTCAATTCCTCTAAATTTCCCCAAAATATCTCTCCTCTGTCACCTTATAAAAGGTGTTTTTATACAGGATGATCTGTTTCAATTTTTTCGCCTACCCGTTCACCGATGTCATACACACGCGAAACATTGTCTACTATGACTGGGATGTCATTCACCGCATCTTTAAACATCCATATATAAGATATTATGGCGTAAATTGTTCCAACAGTTATTCCATACAAATGCGTTAGCCTTAGTAGTGTTGCAACTGTTAAGATAATAACCATAATATCTACAATACCCCAAGTTATAGCTTCAGTGTTGGAAATCGATATGCGCCAAAATTGCATCCGATTAAAGTGACGTCGAACAATGGAAAGAGGCTTATGCATGATTATGTCCGATTGTACCTCTAATCGGTTGTTAAGTCCGTTATTGAGACGATAAGCACGTCGGCCAAACCATCGGTTAATGAATACAATTGGAATCATTATAAATAACCCAAAAAATCCAATAAATGGGTCATAAATAAAAAGCATAGTGATTGCACCAATAAAATAAATCGCAGATGTGGCTATTGCAGGCAATTCTGTTTCAAAGAAAAACACAATTTCTCGGGACAATGAAACCCGTCCTGCAATCTTATTTCCTTCAATTCCACTAGCACGCTGGCGCTCAACCATATCAAAAGCCATACGAGAATAAATAACACCGAAGATTTTGGTATCGTAGACATGTCTATATAGCCCGACAGATAAGTGAATAATCCATAAAGCGGAAATTGGTAAAAGGTTGATAAGGTTCCCTTTCAATAATCCATCAATTGCAAGACCAATTGCAGCAGCTTGAAGAAGATTGCAAATATTTTCGATAATAATTAATAAATAAGTAATACTGATACCTTTATAATTTTGGAACCAGATGTGGCGAAGCAGTTGAACCGCTGGAGAATTTATCTTTTTCACTTCATCAACTCTCTATATATTAATTCTGCAATTTTTTTGCTAATAGTCTGTACATTCCCCCCAATAAAACGCAGCCTGCCTATTGATCTTGTCCCCCCTCCCCCTCACTAAGTATAATGAGCATCATAAAGTATATGGTTACCGGATAGTCAAGAGAGGGTTTATTATGGATAAACAATTTTATGGGTATTTTACAACTGGTGAATTTGCAAAGCTTTTCCGTATAAAAAAGCAAACTCTGTTTCACTATGACGAAATTGGCTTGTTCTCTCCCGAAGTAAGAAAAGAAAATGGGTATAGATATTATTCCCATAATCAATTTGAACTTTTTCAAGTAATCAGTTTATTTAAAGAGGTTGGCGTTCCTTTAAAAGAGATAAAGTTACTCTTAAATGATAAGACCTCAGACAATATAATCACCCTTTTCAAGGGAAAGTCCATTGAAATAGGGGAGAAAATTAAAAAACTCGAACATTTAAAAACAATTATGGAGACAAAAGTGAAACTTGCTGAACAAGCAATAGAAGCGGACCTTTCTTCCGTTTCTATTCAGTATTTAGAAGAAGAGAGAATCATGATTACTCCAAATTTATTAGGCTTATCTGAATGGCCATACATTACTGTTATCTCCGATCTTATTCATTATGTTCAATCACATGAATTGAATCTGGGGCACCCTGTATGCGGTATGTTGGCGAAAGAACAAATACTGGAAAAAGACTTCTATAATTATCAACATTTATTTTTCAAGATACCAAATAATGTTGAGAATTTAGATTATCGAATGAAACCAAAAGGGCTGTATGCTATCGGTTACCAAAAAGGATATGAAGTTGAAGAAGCTTATGATAGGATTATTCGATTTATTGAAAAAAATGGATTTGAAATCGGGGAATGTGCATACGAGGAGTTTATTCTAGATGAAGTCATGGTGGACGGGATGGAAAACCAAATTACAAAAATCCAACTTCAAGTTCTACGTGAGTAGGACTGAGAAGGCACCCGTTATATGTGCTGAAGATAAATGGGGTTGTACCGATACCAATATTTCTGCCAGGAAACCCTATGGTAAAGGAAATGGGCTCAAGTTATAGAAACTAGATAACAATAAGAGTTGCACTTATATAGTCATTTGGAGGTTATACCATGGAAGATATTCTGCCTATTGCTAGAGAGTTTGCTATCCAGGCTGCCAAGAATGCGGGACAACTTGCTAAGGAGTTCTTTGATCAAGAAAAAGAAATCTCCGAGAAGGAGCATGGCGATTTAGTCACTCTGGTGGATCATCTTGCGGAAAAGAAGATTTTATCTGAAATTTTATCCCAATTTCCGGATCATCAAATACGAAGCGAGGAAACAGGCTGGACGGGGCAGGAGGGTGAATGGCTTTGGCTGGTAGATCCTCTGGATGGTACCAACAACTATGCGATCGGCCTCCCGGTCTACGGGGTATCTATAACTCTTATACATAATAAACTACCGCTCCTGGGAGTCATATATGACAGCCACTTGGGGGATATTTACGTTGCTGAACAAGGCAAAGGAACGACACGCAACGGAATTCCCCTTTCTATTAAGTCAGATGCTGCAATCAGCCAGCCAAATCCAAGAAGAATGACCGTGGGGTGGATTCAAGGACACCACGTGCAGAAAGAGCAGCGAGCCATGGACTTAAAGCATAAGCTGGACCTGACCTTTAAACGAGTATTAAGGCTGTGGGCACCATCACTGCTTTGGTGCATGCTGGCTCGCGGCGATGTGGATGGCATCGTGCTCTATAATTCCGAAGGTGATGATTTATATGCAGGCATACTGATGGCTAAAGAAGCAGGGGCTATGGTTATGGATTTTTCAGGTAAGCCTTTTGTGGGAATGAGTCCGGAGCCATACATAATCGCGTGCTATCCTAAGTATAAGAATGATCTCTTAAGTATTGTAAATGATAGTAATTTTTTTGGTTGATGGGCAGGTAGGTATGCAATGGAACATAACATTTTACCAAGAGATAAGCATGATTTTAATAGTGTGGAAGTGTTGGCTCATCTGGAAAAGTCAAAGGTTATTCCTTTATTACCAGAGCTCTTGGAATGGCTGCAGGATATGAATTGGCCAATAGCCCCAGCCATTGTTGACCTTTTACTCAAGTATAAAGTTGAAACTATTCCACATGTCAAAACGATTTTCTCCCAACATGACTCCGGCTGGATATACAATATTCTTGAACATTTGATAAAGAGATGGGATACGGAATTCGTATCCAGTGTGTTTTCAAGCTTACGAGACTTGGCTCAATCTACAGATAACGATGATGATACTGATTTAATCGCAATCGAAATTTTATTGAATAATCGTTTAATTGAAGCAACAGATGCAACAACACTACTGGAAAGAAAATTGAATGATACAGAATATCGGCTCCATAACTTTACAGCAGAACAAAAAGAGCACTTTGCAGAGTTGGAAAATGAAAGGCTGCATATTTTAAACACAAGCGTTAGGCAAATTGTTAACTTCGTTAAGGTAAATAACAATTCATTAAAAGAAAAAGACCAGTATGAAAATTTGCTTCGGCGTTATCGGGAAATTGAGCTTTTGATTACAGCTAAAAAATAGAGACGGAGGACAAAATCATGGTGTATACGTTTGAAACAGACCGATTATTGCTCCGCTTTTTTGAGTTGTCTGATGCAAGCAGGGTTCAAGATCTAGCTGGAAACGAAGAGGTAGCCCGCACAACTCTATCCATTCCTCATCCCTATCCGGATGGTGCGGCTGAACAATGGATCGTAAATATCCGTCAATTTTCCGAAAAAGGAGAAAGATATGCTTTTGCGATGGTAAAAAAAGAGGATGGTCTGTTAATTGGAACTATCAGTATAGGCATATCGCAAAGGCATAAGCACGCCGAACTGGGTTATTGGGTGGGAAAGCCTTATTGGGGACAAGGTTATGCCACTGAAGCAGCACGAAGAATACTTCAATTCGGATTCGAGGATCTGGATCTGAATCGCATTTTTGCGGCTGCCATGACAACGAATCCCGGCTCTTATCAGGTTATGAGAAAAATTGGGATGAAGGAAGAGGGCATCTTCCGTCAACATATATTTACTTGGGGAAAGTATGAGGATCTGGTGTTCTATGGAATGCTTAAAGCGGATTATTTAGAACGAGACGGCTCACAAGAGGGTGACGATGATCATACATAACAGAACAGACCTGCCTGTAGAGAACAAGACTGACCAACTTTTTGTTTGTCTTTCTAAGATATTCGGTGACATTGATTTTGAGTTGGATGACTTCACTTGTGAACCTTTGGGAAATGAAGCTTTGAATTTAACTACAGAAGGGATATATCATTTATTTGGAGACGTAAAATCTGACAACCAAAACCTGCCGTGGTCCATTGTTCTCAAAGTCATCAAGCCGGATAGCGAAGAAAAGAACAACCCTCAGCATCACAATTATTGGCGCCGCGAGGCGCTTTTGTTCGAATCCAATCTTCTTGATGATCTTCCCGGGTTAACCAGAGCTCCGATCCGTTATCTTGTTGAAGAACAGCAGGACGGAACAGTCTGGTTATGGATGGAGCATGTAAAAGGGTATTTTGCCCATACCAAGGAGCAATTCGAATTCATCGCACATCAGTTGGGCATGTTCAACGCTGAATATCTTACCACAAGAGCAATGCCAAATGAGGCATGGATCTGCAGGAGATGGCTAAAATCATGGACAACCTCAAGCCGAATGTACGCGCCAAGCCCGGAAGCATACCTAAGCCGGCTACAGGACGAAGAAGTAAAGTCCGCCTGGGAATGGTTGCAGGCGTTGACTGCAGATTTGGATGACAAGCTAAGCTCCCTTGAGAGGCTGCCGCGTGTATTGGCACACCAAGATCTGTCACATAAGAACATGTTAATCGACATGAATTCGGACTGTGAACGGCTGGTGCTGATGGATTGGCAGTTTCTGAGCATTTCAGGCATTGGTGAGGATTTAGGCAAAATGTTTGGCGTAAATATGAGTTTAGATGTGATTCCTGTTGATCAATATGAAGCTTATCAGGATTCTTTATTCAGTTTCTATATTAAAGGAATGAGAGAATCAGGTTGGCAGGGAAATGAGGAGTCAGCCAGATACGGTTATTGTTTGAGCGCTGCTTTGCGAAGCGTGTGGGAAGTGCCTCAGCTTTGCTCTTTGTCTGTGCAGCTTGACGGCGACCCATTAAACCTTGGGCTTCAACAACGGGTTCAGCGTCTAAAGAAAATCATCCATATGCAGAAGGAGATGGCTCGGGAAGCTGAATCCTTAAAGGAAAAGAGTTATTCTTTTTAACTCAAGAAAAACACCGCTTCGTTTGGTAAAGTGAGAGTGACGAACAATCACTACCACAAAGAGGTGTCTTCTCTATGATAGAACACTACCGAATGCGGTGGGACATTGAAGTCTTTTTAAAGTGCGCTAAATCGCTCATGCGCACGCCCGACGATGATGAGCACTACATCTACGCTATAACACTACAATCATAGACAGCCACGGTCGCGCGCAGTTGACCGAGCTGTTTGTCTCTGCCACGATGCCTCATGGAATTAGATCTATAGCGTAGAATAGTAGAGAAGATTGAGTCCGTTATACACGATATGCACCACGACGCCGGGCCAGACGGAATCCGTCTTACGGAACAGTATGCCCGTCAGGATGCCGACCATGAATGCATCGAACAGGATGACGTTGAATCCATGAACGACGCCGAAGATCGCAGCGCTGCCGACCACGCCGGCCCATGCTCCGTAACGGTTCAGCGCATTGGCAATAACGCCACGGAATACAAACTCCTCGCCGAGCGGCGTGAGGATGGCGCCAGTGATCATTAGAACGAAGAGTGAGAACGCGCCGCCTTTCGCCGCCGCCTGGAAGTCCGCTTGGTTGTTCGGCTCGGTGATGAAGTGAAAATACACGCCCTCTATAACGAAGCATCCGCCGAACGCGATAACACCGAGGGCGGCTCCCACAAGCAGCCATTTCCGTTCGGTCACCCGGAAACCGAAAGCGCGCAGATTGCGAACTCGCAGGGTGTAGGCTGCGATCAAGGCGGCGAGGCCAACGAGACCATTGCCTACACCCCCGATGTTAATTCGCAAGATGGCTTGCTCGTCAGGGATTTGCGACATCCAAAGACCGAGCATAATAATGCCGATCAGATAGAGACCCAGTGCAGTTAGAATTTCCGGCCAGCCAGGTCGGGCTTGGGGCATAGTGGACGTGGAAGGGCTACTCATTTCCAGCCTCCGATCGTGTTGGTCGCAACGTTTTCAATTGATGCGGCCAGTTCTTGTCGCTCGGGAGTGCACAACGCCCATAAAGCGGATCGAAGGTGCGCTCCGTACGAATTCGCGGCTAATCCGGCCTGCCTCCCGAACGCTAGTTGGCACCAGCTTTTACTCATGCTAAAAACCTCCAGTTTAAATTGAACGTCACAATCTAATTTATGAAATAATTATAGATCGAACGTTCATTGTAATAATGACATGGGCATCCTTCGGACTTCATCTCCCTCATCGCTTTATTGGGCTGCCTTAACGAGCCGCTAAAGAAAGCTTATACGACGAAGATGTACTCCTTATGACGGCAATATGAACGGAGTATGAACAAGCACAAAAAATGCTACGGCGTCACATGCAAGGAAGCTTGCACAAGATGCCGTAACAGGGAGAATAAGGGGATAGTATTGAGCCAATCCGAACTGTACAACATGAATCTAATTACTCTGTCGGCGTTGTGATTGGCAAGGTGACAATGACTGTCGTTCCTCGGCCGGGCTCGCTTTCCACTCGGATGTCGCCTTGATGAAGCGATACGATCTGTTTAACGATGGCGAGTCCCATACCGCTGCCGCCATACTTACGACTGTGGGAACGATCGGCCTTAAAAAACCGCTCGAATATACGCTTCTGGTCCTCGAGGGAAATACCAATGCCAGTGTCGGATATTCGGACTGTCACGTTTTTGATATCTTGTTTGATGCTGACGTTAATAACGCCGTCATCCCTGGAAAATTTGATGCTATTGCCGAGTATGTTCGTCCATACCTGGTTTAATAAATCATGATCAGCCGTTAGTCGAACGGCCTTCAAATTGAGCTCGAAACGGATGTTGCGAGCCGACCATTGCGGCTGGATCGCGACGATGACTCGTCTGATCTGCTCATCAAGGCTGAATGTGACGAGCCGCAGTTGCTGTGACTGCGATTCAAGCAAACTCAGCTTTAGCAGGCTATCGCTCATCTTGGACATCCGATCTGCTTCAGCGATGATAATATCGAGATAACGGCTTCGCTCGTTATCTGTGATGTCTACTTGCTTGAGCGCCAGAGCATAACCGGATATCGAGGTGAGCGGCGACTGAACTTCGTGAGATACGTTCGATACGAATTCCCTACGCATCTGCTCAAGCTGCTGCAGATCATGCATCATTTCTTCGAAGCTGCGAGCCAAAGCACCTAACTCACCCTTTTGCTTAATATTCAGCTTCACGTTGAAATCTCCAGCTGCTATACGCCTAGTCGCTTTAGTCAGCTTCTTGATCGGTCTTACAAGGAACATGGCGGCAACCAGAATCGATAGGCTTCCTGCTACCAACGAATAGGTCAAAAGATTCAAAATCCACTTTATGATAAAAGAGGCGGAAGGGAGGCCAATCGGTTCTACAAACATCGCTTTCGTTCCCATTTCAGTTGTCAACGGCATCCCCAAGAGATTAGCAGTAGCATCAATCGGATTGATTTTAACAACTTCTCCATCCAGTACTTTTTTTACTTGTTCCATAGTCACAGTGGCAGGATTGTGTCCGTTAAGCGCTCCGTAAGACTGGAACTGACCCGTTTCTTCATAAATTCGAATATGATAAGATTTGAGCTGATTCATTCCACTTAAGAAATTGTCCGCTTCACGTAACGGTAATGTCTCGTAAATCCGGGCAACATCCTGGCCGAAGTGAAGTAAGGGGATTTGCATGCTCTCGTTCAATTTATCTTTAAATACCCAAGTTGCCACATAAAAGGAAAGGGTCGTGCCCCCGATTACGGAGACTAGAAATGTCAGGACGACGCGTGTATATAAGGATCTGATCATTCGTACACCTCAAGCCGGTAGCCAAGCCCACGCACCGTTTCGATGCGAAATTCGCGTGTAGTCGCGAACCGTTCGCGCAGGCGTTTAATATGAACGTCTATCGTCCGATCATCCCCAGCGTAATCGATCCCCCAAATCTGATCGATCAACTGCTCGCGTGTATAGACTTGTCCGGGTGTTCCAGCAAGTTTATACAGCAATTCGAACTCCTTGAGCGGCAGCGTGAGCGACTCTGTCCCTTTCATCACCTTATAGGTCTGCCGATCAAGGATGACGTTGCCGAACTGGATCGTCTGCGTTGAGCCAATCCGGTATCGTTTCAGTAATGCCCTAACACGAGCCGTCAACTCCAATGGATCGAATGGTTTCGTCAAATAATCGTCCGTCCCAAGTTCGAAACCTTTCACCTTCTCCCATGTTTCGCCTCTCGCAGTCAGCATAAGTAACGGAAGATCAGGATTGGCTCTGCGGAGCTCCTTGCATAACGTCCAACCATCCATAATCGGCATCATAATATCGAGCACTACAAGATCGACATGCGTCGAGGCATAGACGGTCAGTGCTTCCTTGCCGTCCACGGCTTCGACTGTTGTGAATCCGTCGTTGCGCAGAAATAAACAGACGAGTTCGCGAATGTTCGCATCGTCGTCAGCAACCAGTATAGTAGACATTCGTTCCCTCTTTTCCTGTTGTCCATCCTAACCATCATACTATAAATGAACCTATAATATACTTTCAACTAAACAGCCTGTTACTTCAATCACCAAAAGAGGAGCAGCCTCGAAGCAAGCTCCCATTATAGTAGTTCCCATTTGTTCAATGACCAATCTCCTTGTCGGCACGGTCAAAGCGGATTCTCAGAGCTCGCCGACGGTTGTGCTGCACCAGCAAGATGATCATGATGCCCAGAACGATGCCAGTCTCCGTAGTCAGCACCCGTATCAGCGGGTATTCCGGGTTAGGCTGTATATCGGGGCGAGTCGCGGTCAAGAGGTTGTAGGTGTTGTGGGAGAAAGGCATTCCGCCACGAA
Source organism: Paenibacillus jiangxiensis (assembly GCF_046098255.1). Taxonomy (NCBI): domain Bacteria; kingdom Bacillati; phylum Bacillota; class Bacilli; order Caryophanales; family Paenibacillaceae; genus Paenibacillus; species Paenibacillus jiangxiensis. The sequence continues at coordinate 49,594 of NZ_JBJURI010000007.1, read as the reverse complement.
GACTGGGAAGAAGATCTCCGCTTTGATTCGGTGCCAACTAGAGCAGTGGATGGTCGGTCTGCCCAGCTACATCGAGGCTTACCTGCCGATTTCATGCTGCGAAAGTTGTATTTTTAACATCTTTCCGTGAGAAGTCCTCTTCCTCTGAGCCTATGCTTTCGAAGCGAGTTTTGTTTGAAGTTTATTCAGGAAGCAGCGCTCACAAAACTTTGAGTAGGGGATGAATCTCGGTTAGGCGAAGCCTAAATGACTTGTCTATTGCATGAGGCGCGCACTTTTCTAGTCGAATGTTTGTGTGGTATGATGGGAATATACGTTCTCGTTAAGGCGGTGACCCTTCGTGCAAATCACGTACCAATTTCGCCTCTACCCGACCCCCGGACAGGAAGAACGCATGATTCGAACGTTGATCTTGTGCCGGAAGCTGTACAATCGGGCGAAGGAGCAACGGGATACCGTCTACAACCAAGAGGGCAAAACCGTCACCTACGCCAAGCAGCAAAATGAATTGCCCGCCTTCAAGAAGGAATTTCCCGAATATAAAGAAGTTCATTCGCAAGTGTTACAAGATTGCCTGCGGCGTTTGGATCATGCCTATCAGCGGTTCTTCCGCGGCGATGCGGGTTTTCCCCATTATAAGTCAGCTGACCGATATCTCTCCTTTACCTACCCTCAGCCTGGTGCAGTAGACAAGACTTTCGCCCAGGATGGATACGTCTATCTGTCCAAAATCGGCTTTGTCCGCATGCGTACACATCGTCCGTTCGACCGGGCGAATGTGACCCAAATCAACGTGAAACGGCATGCAGACGGATGGATCGTAGGAATCGGTGTGAACATAGAGACATCGGAAGCCGGCCAGACGGAGGAAACAGCCGTAGGCATCGACGTCGGGCTACGTACGTTTGCGGCGCTGTCCGATGAGACGAAGGTGGACAACCCACGGTATCTGCGAAAAGCGGAGAAACGGCTCAGACGCACGCAGCGACGGCTATCCCGCAAAGCGCGCGGTTCCCGCAACCGGCAGAAGGCCAAACAGAAAGTCGCGAGCATCCACCAGAAAGTGGCGCGGCAGCGAAAAGATTTCTTGCACAAACAATCGCATCGCATCGTTCAGGGACATAACCTGATTGCGGTGGAGCAGCTGAAAGTGAAGAACATGATCCGTAACCGCCGGCTGTCCAAGAGCATATCAGATGCCGGATGGCGAATGTTCATCACGTATCTGTCGTATAAAGCGGCAAGACAGGGGAAGCGACTCGTACAAGTGCCCGCCCACGGCACATCGCAAACCTGCATATGCGGTATGGATGTTCCAAAAACATTGGCGATCAGGCTTCATGAATGCAAAGCATGCGGACTGGTGCAGGACAGGGACATCGTTTCGGCCCAGGTCATTTTGCAGCGGGCTTTGAACATCGTAGCGTGATGGACCGAATACCGTAGGGAGGGTTTGCCCCGAACGGGATGCGTGCCGCATCGAACGCTTGTGGAGATCCAGTCAGACCTTTCCTACAGAAAGGCAGCGATCGTCGAAACAAGAAGCCCCCGCCTCTTCAGACGGTGGGAACATTCACTAGTATTATAGAAGGAAATAAATGTTTGGGGAGAGAGGTACGGGGAAATGAACACAGCAGAGTTTCAACAATATGTGAAAGAATACAGCAAGATCAAAGGATTTGAGGAAAGTACGATTGAGCAAAGGACCCTTTACCTTATGACGGAAGTAGGGGAATTGGCTAAAGAAGTTCTGTCCGTCTCTTTCCATCCGGACGCAGAGAAGAAAGAAAATCTAGGGCATGAGATGTACGATGTGGTATGGAATATTTTTGACCTGGCCAATAAGCTTGGCATCGATCTGGATCAGGCTTTCAAACAGAAAATGGAGATTAATGAAAAGAGAACGTGGGGATAAGAGGGTGGAAAATTAAAATACATGATCATATACCATTCCCCAAAGGAGGAGATTAGCCTGTCGGATCGTAAAGACTCATCTGTCGTCTATCTCATTTCCGGTCCACTCGGTGTAGGGAAGTCGACTGTTTCCAAGGAACTCGCCAATTCAATGAAGCAATGTACGCTGATCGAAGGTGATCTCCTGCTGCATGTCTACCGAGGGGAGAACGAACCGCCTTGGGAGGAACGGCTGCAGTTGGCCTGGCTTAATATCACCGCGGTAACGCGGAATTTCCTCCGGAACGGGTTCAATGTTGTCATTGATTTCGTCGTTGAAGAGGAACTTGAATGGTTCTGTGATCAGCTGTTGGATCTCGACGTGACGGTGTACTATGCTGTATTGTACGCGGAACCGGATACCCTCGCCGCCCGACTCCGTCAACGAGGAGATGAGCAATATATCGATCGTTCGCTCTTCCTGCGGAATAAGCTTATGGCTTCTCCGGACAATGAGCCGTTTCTGCTGAACGCAGATCTTAAGCGGCCGGAGGGGCTTGCTGAGGAAATCTTGCACGATGACAGGTTTCGGTTAATTAGAATAACGAGGTGACTAATAATGAAAATTGGATTTTTAATTGTAGACATGCAAAACATATTTCTGAAAAATCAATTGGAAGTGCCCAATGTCCAGGAGGCATGTGAGTATATTAACTATGTTGCAGATTTGCTGCGTACAAATCATCATCTAGTAGTCCATATTCAGGATATTGAAGGAAGCGCTGAAACAGACCCAGAACTATTGGAGGTTATTCCTGAAATTACAGTGGATCAGAAGGATATCCGTATTACGAAAGAGTATTCCAATGCTTTTTGGAAAACAGACTTGGAACAAATTTTAGTGAATAACGGTATTAGTTTGGTGATTATAGCCGGTTTTGCTGCGGAGCACTGTGTGCTTTTCACTTATAATGGGGCTATTGAAAGGGGCTTTAAATCGGTCATTTTGCAGAATGGAATTTTAAGTACAAAACCGGATGTCATCAATCAAACTTATCGGGATCGAAATATGATTTCTTATCCGGTTATTGAAAGTGTTGTGGGGTAATACCTTTATTTCATTAATGGGCAGGGATAAGTGAGAAAATATAGAATTCCTGAGTTATACAATTTCTTGCTCTGCTTGGAGAAGTATGGTGGTTCGATTAGACCCCAACCGAAACTTTAGTAATTCAGGGAATGAATTATTATCTGGCTTAAATATTATGTATGTGAGGTATACCGATAATTATTGATCTTACTCATCTGATTAAAGATGGCATGCCGCCATATCCATGGGATACAGCAGGTTTTTTGGGCAGCCAAAATATTTTACGGATCATCCGGTGTTGACTTTGGAATTCGCTGAATTGCTGGCGAGAAAGCAGGTGAAAATGGTCGGATTGGACATGCCATCACCAGACAAATACCCGTTTGAAGTACATAAATGTTTGTTCAATCATAAAATCTTCATTGCAGAGAATTTAACGAATGTAGAAAAGCTGTTGAATATCGGTGAATTTGAAGTGATCGCTTTACCTCTTCACATCAGAGCGGACTCTTCCATTGCGCGGGTCATTGCCCGGATCAAGTAAATCTGTTGTATTCGCTCACGTATCCCACAACACGAATTCTCTGCCTGTTATTTGAAAGTAACATTAAATATGAAGGAGCCGGTTATGGGAGCAGACATTCGTAATTATGAGCCAAAAGATGCAAAGGACGTCGCGGAGTTTAACTTTCTTTTTAACTTAGCCTATCAATACAATGGAGACTTCAAACCAGATAATATTTTTTGCGCCGAAATGGGCGGAAGAGTTGTTGCATCCGGCCATCTGGAGCCAACGGACTCATGTGAATATCTGAATCGGGAAGGAAAAGACGCTGCATACATTCATCGGTTTTTATTCGATACAGATGCTTGCAATGGCTATGAGTACTTGGAATCCGATCTATTTGACCTAATTACGGAAAGAGCTATGGAGATTAAACAATCGTATCCCCAAAAACGTATCCAAATCGGCCATACATGTTCTCATAATGATTTTCAGTATATTGACTTCTTACTATCAAAGGGCTTCTACCACGAATTAAATTATCTGATCATGAGGCGAGACTTGACTCAGCCACTGCCTGAACTCTCTAATAGCTACGGAATCGAAGTGAAGAGGTGGGCAATGGAATCCGAGGCAGAGAAGGATCTTTACTTGCAGGCTGAGAAGGATGGCTTCGATGGCGAGTCCTGGAGCAAAGAAAGATTAACGTGGTTTCAGCATGGTTCAGAATGGGACACATTCACGGCATTTCATGATCATCAACCGATCAGCAGCTGCATGACATGGGGAATATCTTCTGAAAGAAGTGCGACCGAACAAATTTTTACGATTCCCGAGTGGAGAAGAAAAGGAATCGCCAAGCTCGCCATTGTTGAGGCATTGAAATTTCTAAGGGATCAGAAGCAGAAAAGCGAAGCTACTTTAGGTGTTGTTGGATCGAATGCGGCTGCGATTAACTTGTATAAATCACTAGGGTATGAGCTGATCGATATCCATTTGCTCATGGTGAAGGATATTTTGTGAATTGGAAAAGGAGATGAGAGCTCCACTGTGACACTTTTCTATTATATAGCCGCAAATCGTGAGCTTCCAACAGGCTCATTCGGACAGAAGGGAACGGTTATGACACTAATAGATTACGTTACAAACGTAAATCCTGCCGAGAAGGATCGTTTCCCCATGAAAACATTACTTGAGAAATACCCACACGAGGATAAATTTATAGAGATTTATGATACTGAGGAGGATGCGGCCGGCTTATATATAACCGGACCTCTCACCGGACAAGATTCCTCACGTATGTTCAAAAATAAGTTAGTGTATCAAGTGAACCCTGAGGGCGGCTCTTTCGAAATGAATGCTGAGCTTAAAAGCTCACACCCCGTTTTGTACCAGACAAGTAAAAAGTGTTTAATAGAGCTGTTTAATTATCTTGCACATCATATGGAGACAGGCGAAGAGTTTGAACTCTATTCATGCTGGGCTAATGGACCAGAGAGATTCTCCGACATGCCCAAAAAGGAACTCGATCTCGTGATTGAACTAACCATATTTACATTGGGGAATGAGTTTGAATGGAAAGAACGGCAGATGATTCGAGTTAAGAAGTAGAGTAGGGAAGAAGCAGTCAGCGGTTCCCTGGCTTAAATGAATGTGTCGGGGCAGGATGAAAAAGTTTAACCCCTCCTCAACTAAGTGTAGCTGATCCACACACTAGTATTTAAGAGGAAGGGGTTAGATATAAGATTGATGGATTATGGCTATTGCAGCTTTACGGCTTCAATGTTAAGCTCAATCCTCACTTCATTGCGGACATATGACGATATTTGAATGCTGTTTTTTACAGAATCCAGGGTGTGCATTACTCGCCCGGCATGACGCTGGAAACGATCGTTTTACTCAGCATGTATTACAGATTGCGGGGCAGATTCAGGAATTAAATCCGATATTGTTTTATTTGAAGCCAACCGATGTTCGTGAGACGATTGAGCGAGTTAAAACCATGGGATCTCAAGAATGGTTAGATTTCGTCATTTGGTACCATACTGAGCAAAATTATGGAAAGAACAAGGGACTTCACGGGTACGAGGGATATATTAAGTTCCTTGAATATCGCCAAGAACTGGAATTGCGAATTATCAAACAGCTTCCTTTTCAAACCTTTATTATCGATAACTCCGATTATGATTGGGATAATCAACAGCAGACCGTTTCGAAGATCATGACGAAGTATCTGTAAAGCATGTCACTCATTCCGGGAAACGTTAGTTCAAGGATGACCGGCAGGATAAATGAGAGGTGTAGTAAATTGGCAATCACTAATGATGAGCGAAATTTGAAAGAAACATTAATTAAAATAAAGGGACAGCTTGGCAATAGGCCTGATAACACAGAGTTGTATGGTTTGGCCATGTATATGATGAACCATATCGGAAGTACAGATGCTGTTCTAAGAGATGAACTGATTTATTCGTTGCTTTCTGAATGGGTGCTCGCAGATCTCTTTTCTCTTGATCAGCTTAAGGAACTATTACATACTGCTATGGATGGAAGTCACCTGTTTTATAGAATTGGTGAGAAGGGGGCGGATTCCGTATTTACCAGATCCTTTTCCGTTTTAATCATCCCCTTGATTCTAATTTCGGACAGGAAAAGTTCTTTTCTAACGCAGCAGGATATAATAAAGATATATGATAGACTAATCGATTATTGTAAATCTGAAAAGGACACAAGAGGGTATGTTGCGGGAAAAGGATGGGCACATTCGGTGGCTCATACGGCAGATGCTTTTGAGGATCTTGTTCAATCACCTTACATAGAACAAAAACATCTAATTCAAATTCTTGAGATTCTGCAGCACAAAATTTGTTACAGTGACGAAATTTACCTCTACGAGGAGGATGAGAGAATTGCTGCGGCTGTAGTAAGAGCATTAGACAGAAAGTTGCTGGATATTAAAGAGGTTGAACAGTGGCTTTTAAGCTTTTATGCTGTCCCGGATTTTGATAGATTGCCTGAATCGGCTGTCTTGAGAATGAATGTTAAACATTTTTTAAAGACCTTATACTTTAGGTTACTTGATCACGGTGAATTGGATGAGTCGGTTCATATCATCAAAAAAATGATAAGCATGTGACAGGAAGGTTCAATTTAATGGATCTACGACGAGAACAACGAAAACAGGCCGTTGGTACGGCAGCTTGTTTAACTAAAGGGGCGGATTCTCGAACAAGCAAACAATGGCTCTTAAAAAAGCCCATCGACATTTAACCAGAATCCCTCTGTCCCCTCCGCTTTGCTCGTGCTTACAGTCAAGCGCTGATATTAGATTGAGTCTGACCTGTTCCAGTGCAATTCATTAATTAACTGAAGTGCATCACGGAAGCCTTGCAAATAGATTTCTTTTTCCAGGATGGATTGCATGGATAACTGGGTGTCTTCGTAAAGAAATATTGTATGGTTCAGATCGTCGGGCATTGCTTGCCGAATAGCTTGGAAGTAACTGTCACATTCTTTGGTTAGCTGACTATAGTCTGGCTGCGAATGAGACAATTTATTGTATAATAACTCTATACGTGTTCGAATTAAGGGTTCCGCCAAAGACTCGAGTGATTCCAGCATATCAGCACCTCTTTTTTATAAAAATAAACATTGTAAAGTTTAAAATGAACTCTAAAGTGTGTTATTTATCTACTTAAATATACACACTAGAGTATGCGTTGTCAACATCTTGGTATGGATTTTTGCAAGGAGGAGAAAGTATGATTAAAGTCCATCTATCTCGACTTATGGGCGAAAAAAGAATTAACATTGCTGATCTGTCCCGTTTAACCGGATTACACAGAAATGGGATTGCCAAGCTGTACAATGAAGAAACAGATGGTGTGAAGTTCGACACCTTAAACAGAATTTGCGAGGCTCTGGACTGTGAGGTTCAGGATATTATTGAGTATATTAAAGATGAAAAAAGTGATTGAAAATAAGACATACCTGGAAGGTTCAATTTAATAAGTCCGCGACGAGAACAACGAACACAGGCTGCTGGCATGGCAGCCTGTTTAGCTAAAGAGGCAGGTTTCCGAACACAATAACTCTTCGAAATGCAGATTTACCTATTTTCAGTTGACTTAATCGTCAGGGGACTTTATACTCCGCTTATTAAAAATGTTTTAAAAAGAGCCTGAAAAAGGAGGTGGAGCATGTCATTTTACACGCATAATACGATTCAGGTTAAGAAGATGAATATTGAGCTGGTTAAAAATGCCTTGAAGGCTCAGGGGATCTCTACAAAAGCATCCATTGCAGGCCTGACCAAGCTTAGTGTTGCCACCTGCGGGACGATACTTAACGAGCTGCTTGCCATAGGTGAAGTCATCGAATTAGAACCGGATGGGCCAAATGGCGGTAGACCAGCCAAGCAATATAAGTACAATGCAAACTTTGGATGCATGATCTGTCTTCTTGTCAGGACGGAAGGCGGCATTCATTCCATCAGCTACAGCATCGTGAATTTGCTTGGCGAGACTATAAAAGAGACAACGTTGGGACTGCCTCATATCGACAGGCATGTTATCGACCAATTGATTGAGGGATTAATCAGTGACAACGAGAATGTTCGAGCCATTGGTATCGGGATCCCGGGCATCGTTCACCTTGGAGTGATTGGTGTATGTGATGTTCCGGATCTGGCTGGACTGCCGTTAGGACCTTATTTGGAAGAAAAGTATGAGCTCCCAATTACGATTGAGAACGACATGAACATGACGGTATACGGCTTCTACCATCTTCAAAATTTCGAAGAAGATAAGACGTTTGCTGTTGTGACCTTTCCCAAGAACCATTTTCCTGGTGCCGGTTTTATCGTAGACGGACGAATCTTATCGGGTAACACCACATTTGGAGGGGAGGTATCTTTCTTACCGTTTGGCATTTCACGCGAGGAGCAGCTGCGGCAGCTGCATACAGAAGAAGGCTTTATCCGGCTGGCAGTCATGACACTATCCTCAATCATCGCCATCATCAACCCGGTAACCATTGCGATTACAGGGGAGCTGCCTCGTGAGTCACAGCTTGAAGACCTTTATATGGGATGCTTAAAGGATATTCCGGAGCAGCATATGCCGCAGCTCATGATTCGGAACAATACTCATCAGGAATACATGACAGGCCTTGTCACAGCTACGCTGGAAAGTCTCACTTACCGTCTGCAGATCACTCAGAAAAGATAACAAGTTAGGAGTACACAAAGGGTGGAAAAAAGTATAGGCAAGATCAACAAGATTTACGCCATGCAACTGGCAACCATATTTATTGGATTCGTCATCTTCGGGTTCTCGGAAAATATTAAAGGACCGGCAATACCACGCATTCAATTCGATTTTATGCTGAGTGAATCGCAACTTGGTACTTTGTTATCCTTGAACGCCCTGGGTTATTTGATAGCTTGTTCCTTTACAGCTTATTTGACCAAAATATGGGGGATCAAATGGGTAACCGTTGCCGCGTTCGCCTCTATGGCTGTATCCGGCATCCTGATTTTCTTCTCCCATAATTACCCAATGTTCTCGACTTCGTATTTCCTGATGTATATCGGCAACGGAATGCTGGAAATTGGTCTGGCTATTCTAAGCGCTCGGATTTTCGTGAAAAACACGGGCATGATGATGAATATGACGCATGGCTTCTACGGCCTAAGCTCAACGGTCGCTCCGCTTATTGCAACTGGCCTGATGAAAGTGACGATTGCTGGCCACACGCTGGATTGGCGCGGGATGTATATGGTGATGCTGCTATTGTCCGTCATCCCGATTGTGATCGCCTTGTTCAGTACGTTCCCGGGAGATGACATCTCGCACGAAGACCGTGTTCCATTTAAGACCTTGCTAAAAGACCGCGTATTATGGTTAATGGTGCTGGTGCTTACGTTTGGTGTTGTATCTGAATTGGCTGTTGGCGGCTGGCTCGTTAATTTCCTGGAGAAAGCTTATAGCTGGGATACCGTTAAGGCTTCCGGGATGTTATCCATCTTCTTCTTATGCTTCGCGCTGGCCCGGCTATTGCTTGGTCCGCTAACAGATCGGATTGGCTTTGTATTATCTCTCATTGTCTTCTCAGGGTTTTCGGCATTATGTACATTTGTTGCCATATTAGGTGGTGAAAATGTTGCGTTCCTGTTTGCTGCTTCCGGTATAGGCATAGCGATGATTTATCCGACAGTGATGGCTTTTATCGCGAAGAGATATCCGAAGGGCAGTGATACGGCTATCACATTCACTGTAACGTTGATGGGGTTAGGCAGTGTGATCGGTAATTATCTCATCGGAGGAGTCACAGAGCTCGTGAAGCAAATGGTTGGTGAAGATTCGCCCACAAGCCTGCTTCGTGGACTTCAAGCCGGCTACGGTTTCATTGGATTATGTGCAGCATTATGCGCAATAACCGGACTTATTTTATACGTGCATTTGTATAAGAGAAAAGAAGTCATCTAAATCATAAAAACGCCAATATTCAAGCCTTGGGGGGGCATATTGGTGTTTTTAAATTCATAGAATTTGGGGTTACTGGATCGTCACAGATCAATACTACTGTGTAGATGAGAAAGGGGATAGAACCTAGATTAATGAAGAATGTATTAGACTAATGGGAGTGGAGGAGGTGTAATCTTCATTGGACGATTGGAATAAGGAGAATGCCTGGGAACAGCTTGGGATTCATATCGATCAACTGATAGGCGAGGTAGATCGGATTCTACATGAGATAATTGACGCAGAAATGGGGAAGCGAGGCGCAGCATACGGTATCATTAGGGAGTATTGTGATCTTCCCGAGGAGCCGCCGACCTGGATTATCAAAATCGAGGACTCTAGAACTGTGCTCACTTATGACACGTTGTTTCAATATATGAGCAGGCATGAAAACCTGGAGGATGCGCTGACTCGTTTTATGCGTGATCACTTTCCATACTTCACATAACCAAAGCACCAACGGTGGATAAGAGATTTTAGTCCAGTTAACTTAAGGAGAAGAAAATGAATATTAGAAAACTACATACAAACGAAAATAACCCAATGGAACTGTTATTATCAGCGGACCCATCACCAAAACTTATTGAGGAATACGTCACCAGAGGAGAAAGTTTCATAGCCGAAGAGGATCATGAGATTTTAGGAATCTATGTGCTTCTCCCTACAAGGCCGGAAACCGTTGAATTGGTGAATATTGCGGTGACGGAACGGATGCAGGGACAAGGATTAGGAAAAATGTTAGTCTTACATGCCATTCAGACAGCTAAAGCAAGGGGATATAAAACCATTGAAATTGGCACAGGAAACTCAAGCATAGGACAATTAGCTCTCTATCAAAAGTGTGGCTTCAGAATTGTCGGGGTTGATCTGGATTTTTTCATTCGCCATTATGAAGAGGAGATATATGAGAATGGTATACAATGCAGGGATATGATTCGGCTGTCCCAGGATTTATAATTCGGTGCTCGGATGATGAAAAGAGGGATCAGTTTGGAGATTCCTAATGAATACGGAAGTTTTCTGGGAGAGATATTGGGGCCTTTTGATATGGCCGTATTCAATTGGTATACCGGAGGCGAGGAATCGTATCTTGTTAAGAATGGCGAATTGAGGGAACTTCTCCCAAGAATGATTGAGGGGATGGATGGCCGACTTCTAAAGGATATTTTAGAAAACAACACATATTATCTCATCTTTGCAGATTTGAAGGCCTTTCCTAAAGGGGAAATCGTTACAGATCTTCGGACGTATGAGGAGTTTGTGAATAGCGACTGTCAGCTCGTACTCCTAGTCGTTGACTCTGTTTATGTCACCATTTATTGTAAAGAAGAGGAAAAGGTTGATCGCTTATATTATAATGCAAAAATAAAAGGATATGACAACGTCGATTATATTACCGACGAAAATGATTTTAGAACAAGATTATCTGTATGGTAGGAGACTTGTCATGTAAGTGATTACATTTCTGGAGGGATACGATGGCCAGATATTCGCTGCATCCTGAAAGATCAACACTTCACGGCTCATTTTCAAAGGATTTTGATCCTGTATTGACGATTAATTCTGGGGATTCGGTTTGTTTTAGAACACTTGATGCAGGTTGGGGATTGGAGCCATTTTCAGCATCAGGAATACGGAAACCATTCGAGCCGAGAGAACGCCCGCGGGATGGTGGTCACGCCTTGTGTGGACCGGTTGCCATACATGGGGCGGAACCAGGGATGACGCTTGAAATAAAAATTAACGAAATACGCCCTAGTACATTATACTTGCCGATCCCAGTGCCAGGCGGTTTATTTTCAGTTGGGGACAGGCATGCCGTACAAGGTGATGGCGAAGTTGGTTGTCCGGCCTTAGAATGCCCGATGGATATTGTTGACCTCGAATTCAACGTTCATGAAAATATGAACATTAGCATGCCCCGTGCCAAAACTCCAACCGCATGGATTACTATGGGGTTCCACGAAGATTTGAATGATTGATCGTGACCTTGGTGCCTTAGGGAACAATATCCAGAGTAAGGAAGTGATGGTTGTGAATGTTGTGGTGCAGCTATGCAGTATGGAGGAGAAATTTATTATTAATAACATTTACCCGCTATATTTGCATGATCTATCTGAGGTGTGGGATCGGAAGACTAATCGATACGGTGTATTTGAAGAGGATGATACCCGGACTTTGGCCGAGCAGAATCGGGTATTTGATATCTGGTGGGAGCGCCCGGACGTTCTGTTCCCATACATAATTAAGGTGGATGATCTGCCCGCAGGTTTTGCTTTAGTGGCAACTCCGCCTTATACACCATGTCCTCGTTATATCGATTATTACTTGAATGAGTTCTTTCTTCTGCGTAATTACCGTGGGAAGGGGATCGGAGAAACAGCCATGCGCCAGCTGATCGGCAAAATGCCGGGACATTGGGAGCTGCAGACCAATCCTACAGAACGAAATGAACGTGCGATCAAATTCTGGCGCAAGACCCTAAAGGCTTGCACGAACGGGGAATATACCGAGGAAATAGGCAGCCATCCTGAAGATGGGGAAAAGCTTGTGTTTCGTTTTATTCACGAGAATGCCTAATGATTAGATGCCTTGTACTACACAGTCAATACAAATCCTTGGGAGGTTGACATGGTAGCTTTAGCTTTTGGATTGTTGACTTTATACATCATTGTTTACGCTCTAATCGCGGTTTTTGGAGCAAAATGGATTGGGAATAGGTTAACTAAAGGGAATTTAAACAGTACCAAGTTATTACTGATTGTCTCAATCCTTGCTTCATTAAGCTTCTTTATTGTGTGGATGTATACAAAATCACCTACTGTATTATTCCCGCTTGTTATTAGCCTATCACAAATAATTCGATCAGTTGTAGAGTTAAGAAAGACCTCTTCACATCCATAAATAAAAGAAGGGGTATCGACTGGATGCCCCTTCTTTAAACTTCAGATTACTAACTCCTATGTTGCTATAACCACCAATTTTAATGCCGCTGCCAATGTGGCCAAAGCTCACTCAATCCCGTCTCGCCACAACTGATGCAATCAAACTCCCCCTCATTATCCCGACTTCTTGGCCTGGCCGGGTCTGCGGGGGCTGAAATTGGATTTTCACCTATAAATGAACGTTCTGAACTGACACTATTGTTAGCCCTGCAACCACTTGATCATGTAGTATACCATCATGGCGATCAAAACAAGTGCAGATGAGTAGGATAATAACTCGAAAAATCGCCTGTCTCTCATCTCTGGCGTCATATTTGACCATTTATGCCGTAACCAGTGAAGCATTTTCCTCGTACCTCCGCTAAGCCATGCATGGAAACGATAAAGTATCAACAGATAAGCAACAATGCCCATGATTTCTATCCCATATCGACTGAAAAGGTCATTCCACGCTTCCATGGTTATAGTATTGAATATCCTGTACGCGGACAGGTATAGTTCCCGATGGGATTTCCAGCTCATAAGTTTCGTTTATTTGTGCCATAAGCAACTGCAGACCGATTGGAGAGAGGAACGATATTAAATTTTTATCAGGATTTGCACTCGATGGGAACACAATGACAAAGGATTCACTCATGTTATCGTCTAAATATTGAACAGTGACTTTACTTCCGATTAAGGCATACGAATTCAAGTTGTTAACCGAAAAATTTTGAAGCATATCTTCAATGATTGAAGTATAGCTATTTAAAGTATTTTCTACGATGCTGCGCTGTTGGTTGGGACTGGGAAAATATTCATTCAAAAAATTTACGAGCCCATCATCCAGATATACCAGTTGATTGACCAACTGATTTCGTGCTCCATCTAAACTATGGTTCATAGTAGATATCGTCTCCTCTGCGAAGGCCAACTGCGTATTTTGAATACGTTTTCATGTAATAACTTACCTCCGTGTTATACTCGGAATAAAAGGCTTTAAGGTAAAGGGTCATTCAAGGGTGGCACGAGCTTTTTGTCCAGTGACATAGATGAGCCACAGTGAGGACAATTCGGCTGTTTCTCCAGGGTGAATTGCTGCCGCATCCATCCGTTGCACCCTTTTTCTGAGCAGTTCCAAACTATAGCTTCCACCATATTCTCTGTTGTGCTTTTTCTAATCGGATAACGCCTCATGTTCATGTTCACCTTCGTAAATTAGTGTTTTCTTATGTCCTCCGTGATGCACTCTCCCTGATGGGGAAAAGCAGCGAACATGGACCACCTCCCAAAGCCATTTATTCATAAAACGAAGCATATGAACGAAAGACATCTCGCCCGGTACCAAGCGAAATGTCTTACTGCTACCATAGCAGGGTTGGAACATGATGTCAACTAAGTTTATATTAACCATTAAAAGTAAATGGTATAATTAAATGCCTAATTCAAGTTCACTTCATCCAATCCGACAGCCGTTGAGTAAAAAAATACAGCGGCAGTCCAGGACATTTGCTGTCCATGGCTGCCGCTGCTACGATTTTGGCGTTTACTGTTTTAACCACGCATTTGCCAGGAGCATAGCCCCTTTGGCCGCATTCGTCTCTGCCAGAGCGTTCAGCATGACGAAATCATGAATAATATTTTGGAAGCGGGCAGAGGTTACGGGTACACCTGCTTCAAGAAGCTTGCGTGCGTATGCCTCTCCTTCATCTCGTAAAACATCCGCTTCAGCGGTAATAATCAAGGCTTGCGGCAATCCTTCCAGTTGTTCCTTGGATGCTCTTAATGGGGAAGCCGTGATCTGATTGCGTTCAGTGACATCCGTTGTATATTGGTCCCAAAACCAATGCATTCCATCCCTGTGCAGAAAGTACCCTGTTTCGAATTGATGGTAGGATTCCGTGTCAAAGGCTGCATCGGTGACTGGGTAAAAGAGCAGCTGTTTATGTATCACAGGCCCTTTGCGTTCCTTGGCGAGCAAGGTGGTAGCCGCAGCCATATTTCCGCCCACACTGTCGCCGGCGATATAAAGGCGGTTCAAGTCAAAACCTTCATTTTTAGCGTTGGCCTCAATCCATTGCAATACAGTGTAGATCTCTTCAATAGCCGTAGGATATTTGGCTTCCGGCGACAGACTATAGTCCGGGAAGACAACAGCCGCCTCAGAGCCTGCGGCGAGCTCACGAACAAGCCGGTCATGGGTATGAGCATTGCCAAAAACCCAGCCAGCTCCGTGGATGTATAGAATGACTGGCAGATCCCCTGTTGCGTTCACGGGGCGAAGAATGCGTACCGGTACGCTGCCGGTCGGTCCACCTTCAACCTTGATATCCTGAACCTCTGCCGGTTGTTTAAATATTTCACCGGATTGGACTTCATTTACTGCCTTACGGCCTTCCTCTGGACCAAGGTCAAAGAGATAAGGAGGATTTGCAGTGTCTTCAACAAATTTCTGGGCAGCTGGTTCCAATACAGTTTTCTTTGTCATTCTTCATCAATCTCCTTTAGGTTTTTGAGGTTAGATTGTGGGCATCGGTTCATGTCCAATCATAACCCATTTGTCTAGTAAAAATCAAATAAATTGTGTAAAATTAAATTGTTATAAATATTAAATTTAACTTTTAGAGGACTGAAAATGATTTACAATACACGGGCTGATTAATATAATGATAGTATTAAAAGAGCTGGGCGACGGATGTGTGCATCAAGCGATTAAAGGATGATTTCTTTCCTTTAATCGCTTTTTTTGTGAGTTCAGTATTCATTGGAGGTAATCGTTTGAAAAATAGGTTGTTTGATTTACTTATGCTGCTTGTCGGGGCGTTTCTGTTTGCTCTGGCGGTTAATCTGTTTATCATTCCGAACGACTTCGGGGAGGGCGGTGTGACCGGGATCTCCATTATTTTGTTTTATCTCCTCAACTGGTCCCCGGCGCTCGTCAGCATCGTCGCTAACGGCATTTTGTTGCTGATTGGATATAAGCTGCTGGATAAGAAAACCACGGTGTATACGATCATCGCAGTCGGTTTCAACTCCTTGTTCCTGCACCTGACCGAGCATTGGAAGATTTCATCGACCGAGCCTTTTATTAATGCGATTTTTGCAGGGCTGCTAGTCGGTGTGGGCATCGGGCTTATCATCCGGGTAGGGGGGACTACGGCGGGGACGGCCATACTTGCCCGGCTTGCCAACAAATACTGGGACTGGAACATCAGCTACGCTCTGTTATTCTTCGATCTGATCGTGGCCGGATTCTCCATCTTCGTCATCGGGATTGAGAAGGTCATGATCACAGTAGTTATTTTATATGTCGGAACGAAAGTGATGGATTTTATTGTTGAGGGACTGAATCCCAAAAAAGCGGTCACGATAATATCCCCCCACCACGACAGCATCGCAGTACAAGTAACCAAAATCATGGACCGGGGGGTAACGGTGCTTAGGGGTTACGGCTATTACACCGGACAGTCGAAGGATGTACTGTACATTGTAATCAGCAAGCAGGAGGTGTCGATGCTCAAGAAAATTGTGCGTGCTGAGGATAAGAATGCTTTTGTCACCATACATGACGTGCGCGACGTCTTTGGTGAAGGGTTTATTGATATCTCCAAATAGTGCGGACACATGGCTAAAATGAGATAGCGGCAGCTCTGGACTTTTTTCGTCCAAGGCTGCCGCTATTTCCATTGTAGTAACAAATGAATGAGGGGCTTGGTTTATTTATCCGGCAGACGATATACGGCAAAAGGCTCGCTGTGCACGAAGCGGTTGCTAGCTTCATTCAGCCTGTCCTCGGTCTCGGCATCGTAAGAAAGGGACACGCTCTGCAGGCTGTCCTGCAGCTGTTCGACCCGGGTGGCGCCAACAATAACGGTGGAGACCGTCGGCTGATTCATCAGCCAGGTCAAAGACAGGGCAGTCGGGCTGGAACCCAGCTCACCCGCAATACGGCCTACTTCATCGCCAAGCTGAATCCGGTCCTCCGTAAGGAATCTGGCGAAATTAGGGTCGGTGTCTGCCCTCGATCCGGCCGGTGTCTGATTTCCGGCATATTTTCCCGTCAAAATGCCGCCCGCCAATGGGAAATACGGAATGATGCCGATGCCCTGATCCAGGCAGAGAGGGACCAGTTCCTTTTCCGGTGTACGGTCGGCCAGAGAGTAACTGCATTGAATGGAGATATATGCGGCGAACCGCTGTCGTTCGCTGACGCTCAGCGCCTTCATCAATTCCCATGCCGCATAGTTGGATGCCCCGATATAGCGGACTTTGCCGGCAGAGATCATATCGTCCAGGGTGCGGAGCGTTTCTTCCAGCGGGGTAGAGGGATCAAAAGTATGTATCTGGTACAGATCAACGTAATCCGTCTGCAGACGGCGGAGGCTGTCTTCCAACTCCTGCTGCAGATGGTAGCGGGAAGAGCCGCTTTGATTGGGCCCTTGTCCTCTGGGAAGCCCCGCTTTGGTCGCAAGCACAGCCTGCTGCCGTTTTCCTTGCAGTGCCACGCCGATGATTCTCTCGGATTCCGTACCCGCGTAAATGTTGGCCGTGTCAATGAAATTCATGCCGCTGTCGAGGGCATGATGGATAATCCGGATCGAGGTCTCTTCATCGGCACGCTTGCCGAACGCATTTGTCCCGAGTCCAAGTGTGGATACTTGCAGCCCGCTGCTGCCAAGGCGGCGGAAGTTCATGGCATTCACTCCTTCTGTTGATTATCAATAAGGTAATATACATTATCTCAAATGCAATAGTTCTACGCAAAGACATCGATAACTGTCATCATCCGATGTCTTCTTTATTTTTTATAACCAGTTTATCCCATGCAAAATATACGGCATAGCCAGCTTGATATACTCCTCTGCCTGCAAACTGCTGTTGTGCTGCCAATCCACGGTGGCCCCGTAAATCCCCCAGCTTAATGTGGCTGCTGCAATCCGCAGCGATTCCTTGTTATGGCTTGGATGCTGTCTGCTGAATATGTCAAAGAAGGTGTTTTCAAGCTCTTTTTTTATGAGTGCTTCAATCATGGTGAGAAACGTCAAGTAATTCCGCCGGCATTGCGCAGACAGAAGGGACTGAAATCCCGTCACCGCCAGAAACACACTCGTTATGGCCTCTTCATTAATGTCGCGATGCTCATGAATCTCATGGATCACATGGACCATTAAATCTTCTTTCAAAACCCTCTCGGCCAAATCATATTTATCCAGAAAGTGATAGTAGAAGGTCGCGCGATTGACCGTCGCTTCTGCAGTAATATCCTTTATAGTAATGTCTTTAAAATCTTTCTTCATGGAGATTTGAAGAAACGCGTCCATAATTAAGCGGCGTGTGCGCAGAATGCGCGGATCTGTTTTGGTTTCAGGCATAAGCTTGCTCCGTTTCTTTTTAGACATTTTTTCAGATATGTCGTATATCCGATCATTTTCGAAAAGTGTTGGTTGAGCCATTTTAAGCCCTCTATTTATAATCACTTTACAACATGTGTTGTATAAATAAAAGATGTGGAATGGAGATGACTAATTAGTATGTCTAATGTACTTTTTGTCAAAGTAAACGATCGCCCGGCGGAGCAGGCGGTAAGTGTGCAAATGTATGAAGCATTTTTAAACACTTATAAAGAAGAACACCCGTCAGATACCGTAGCTGAGCTGGATTTGTTCAAAGAAAATCTTCCGTATTACGGAAATGATGCCATTACGGCTTTGTATAAATCTTCGCAAAACCTGGAGCTTTCCAGCGATGAAGCTGAACTGGTGAAAATTATGGATCGGTATCTGGACCAGTTTTTGGCGGCAGAAAAAATCGTCATTGCTTTTCCGCTTTGGAATCTTGTTGCACCCGCACCATTAACCACCTATATTTCTTATCTTGCGCGGGCCGGAAAAACATTCAAATATACGGCTGAAGGTCCAGTAGGGCTTGTCGAGAATAAAAAGATCATGCTGTTAAGTGCACGGGGAGGTTTTTATTCGACAGAACCTATGCTAACCCTTGAATCTGCTGTCAAACCGGTAAAAGGTATTTTTACAAGCTTAATGGGAGTCTCGGTGGAGGAAGTCATTATTGAAGGGCATAATAAGGCGCAGGATCGCGCCGCAGGAATCATTGCGTCCGGGTTGGAAGAAACCAGGAAGGCCGCTGCCAGCTTCTGATGAGCAATTAACGTTCTGTATATCAGGACGCCCCAAAGGTCTGTTGACTTGGGGCGTCCTTTTAATGGTTTTAAAATCTATACATAAAAGATATATAGTATACTCAGAAAGCTAATCGCAGTGAGGATGAAAAACATGGCATACTCTACAGCTTTATCACAGAGGATTTCGATATTGCTCTTTATTCACGCTATGGCAGAGATTTGTTCCGGAGGAAGGTCCCTCCCTCCGGCGCCTCACAAAGTATTCGGAACAAATCATGGAGACCGAGATTACTTTGTGAGAATACGTTTAAGGCTCATTCCTCGGAAAGAGCCCGTCCCAGGTTGTAAGCTTGATTCAGCAACTCTTCCAGATGGCCTGGCTTCGCGTCCAGCGTCTCGTAGAACAATTCCAGCTTCGAGTTCTCGATTCCCGCATATCCTGCGTACCCTACGTTAAGATGATGCGCAATCATCTTGTCGTACTGTCTTTTCTCGAAATGCTCGGCCGGTGCGCCTGCAAGCCCTAGCCACAAGATGCGTCGATGTTTCAGTCGATTGGATCCATAAGCAAAGCCATAGTTCCACACACGATCGATATAACCTTTGAGCATGGCCGGCATCGCATACCACCAGATCGGGAAAATATAAGCCAGTGCCTCATGCCGTTTCATACGTTCTATTTCTGCCTCCACTTCGGAAGAATACCGCTTCTTCTCGTTGGACCAATCTGGCTCGTCCGCTTCCCGAGGCGCAGGGTCAAACCCGATTTGATACAGATCCAATATTTCAGTTTCGTGCCCAGCATCTTTAAGCCCTTGTTCGAAATGACGAGCAACCGCGAACGTAAACGAATCGTTCCGCGGATGAGATACAACGGTTAATACCTTCATTTTGTCTTCCTCGCTTTCTTTATTTATTTCATATATCTTCGGAGAAAATCCGAACGCCGAATCGTTCGAAACGCGCAATCGCCGTATCCACCGATACGAGCGTTTCCGGCAAATAGACACCGCCAACCACCGCAGGCATGCCGTCCAGGGCGAGTATGCGCTCTACCGCGACCAACATGCCGAGCCCGGTGAGATGCGCTTGCCCATATGGATCAGAGACGACTGTTCTCCGCTTGACCGATTCACCCGAATTTAATAACCCTGCGATATCAATGTACAAGTCTTGGGAAGGGTGCTTACCAGCTTTTGTCCCGATCGACTCGCCCTTGATAAAATCAAACCGGACGTTCGGCGCGCCGGTGGCCGCCGCCAAGCTCGGTACGTCGAGCAGTCCCATCGGAAATCCTTCCAGTTGGCTTCCGTCCGTCAGGCGAATATGCTTCTTCCGGTTAGCGGCCTCTGCCCAAATCCATTTGCCATTCTCTCGCATGAGTGCCTTGTGCATAAAACCCTCGGCGTCACCGACAGTCATAGGTCCCATCTGCTCATGATCATCGTACAGTCCAGCCAACTCAATCGAGTCCACTTGGCTGAATGCTTCGGCGGCTTTCAACGCCACCAGTGTCATGACTCCAGATTGTGAATGACCGAGCGGAACGATAGGGCGTTTTGGCGGAGTTCCCAGTGTTAAGAACGATAAAGGCGTAATTTCGTCGGACAGCTTCGTAATTCCGATATGTGCAATTCCTTGCTTCAATGCGATGTCGATCAGAGCGTCTGCCGGGTCTTGCAGAGCCGAGACGATTAGGTCAAATCGCCCCCAATTTTCCGAATTGCTCAGTTTCTCTAAATCAAGATAGAGCGTTCGGGCATTACCCAGCTTCTGCGCGAGTGTTGCGCCGCGTTCCGGATTACGTCCTGCTAGCACAATCTCGATATCACGGTTTACCGAACGTATAAGCCTGGCTAATGAACTTCCAACAACGCCATAGCCGCCTGCAATTATTATGGATGTCATGAATATTCCTCCTTTATTTTATTGCCCATGGGTGGCATAAGGAAATTATCTATCTTATAATGAAACTAGAAAAGTACGCACTAATTTGTATCATTATCACCTTAAAGTATCATAGGTACTAAAAGGTTCCTATTGATTCAAACATACCCGCTCGTTTTACTGAAAGGAGGCACGTAACATGAAACCCAATCCGGATCGGCACTATAACATCCCGGTGGAAGCTACGCTAGATGTTATTGGAGGCAAGTGGAAAACGCTGATTTTATGTCACTTGACCTACGGAGCCAAACGAACAGGCGAATTGCAAAGAGCTATACCGAACATCACGCGAAAAATGCTGACCCAGCAGCTGAGAGAATTGGAAGAGGACGGTGTAATTATCAGAACGGTTTATAACCAAGTCCCGCCGAAAGTCGTATACGAATTGAGCAGCTTGGGAGAATCACTTACACCGATTATCGACATAATGTGCGAGTGGGGCGACCGATACATCAAGGGAGCGCTGCAGGTAAAATCGACTAGTAGTCTCTCCAATCTAAACGGATAGATTGGATGGATGTGGTATAGTAATGCCAAGAAGAGGAATTCATATATGTCGAGAGGAGCAAGTGGAGCTCGAGCAATAATATATGGGCGAGTGAATGCTAAGGAAACGATGGGGGTTCAGCGGAACGATAGTTGAATCACCTACAATCAGGCCGCTGATTACTTCGTTGGCCTTTCGTGCATGTTATGTAGGCTTGCTCGTAGCCCCTCGTGTCAATGAAATTGATGCCGCTGTCCAGGGCATGATAGATAATGCGGATCGAGGTTTCTTCATCAGCACGCTTGCCGAACGCATTTGTCCCGAGTCCGAGTGAGGACACTTGCAGCCCGCTGCTGCCAAGACGGTGGAAGTTCATGGCATTTCACTCCTTCTATTGATCATCTATTAAGGTAGTATACATTTTCGCGAATACAATGGAAGTACTCAAAGACTTCGATTTGCGGATTATTCAAGTAGGTGTAAAATATGAACTGCATGGACTTTAAGGTTATTTTTAGAGGAGCGGAACAGGGATGAAACGCGCCACAATTTTGATAGCGGATGACGAAGCGGAAATTGCCGATCTGATTGCGCTGCATTTGGAAAAAGAGGGCTACCATCTTATTAAAGTGTCTGACGGGAAAGAAGCGGTTCGTGTCATCCAATCCCATCCGATTGACCTGGTGATTCTGGATATTATGATGCCGGGGCTGGACGGTTACGAGGTAACCCGCCAAATTCGTGAGCAGCACCGGATGCCGATCATTTTCCTAAGCGCAAAAACGTCTGACCTGGACAAGATTACCGGATTGGTGATGGGGGCCGATGATTATATGACCAAGCCGTTCAACCCGATGGAACTGGTTGCACGGGTGAATGCGCAGCTGCGGCGCTCCATGCAGTTAAACCAGCCGGCAATGGGCAATACTTCTGTATTGGAAGCAGGCGGATTGATCATTGATCCGGATAAGCGCTCAGTTGTTTTATATGGCAACAACATCGAACTGACTCCGAAGGAGTTTGATATTCTGTATTTGCTGGCCAGTCATTCCAAGAAAGTTTTTAGCGCGGAAAATATTTTCCGGCAAGTGTGGGGAGAAGACTATTACGAAGGCGGGAACACCGTCATGGTGCACATCCGCACCCTGCGCAAAAAGCTCGGTGAAGATGCCAATAAAGATAAATGGATCAAAACCGTATGGGGAGTGGGTTACACGTTCAATGGCTAAAATCACCCGAAGCTTCAGGTTTAGAATGCTCTATTTATTAGGGCTAAGCATGCTTTTGGCGGGTTTGATCACTTATGCGATCTATAAAGCTCTGCAGATCTATTATTATAGAACGGTTCGATACGAGGATCCGCTGGCTCATTATCGCCAAATGATCCGCGACTTCGGAGATCTGAATTTCTTTTTAATCTTTTTTATACCGCTTGCGATCTTGTTTTTCTTTTTGTTGACCAAGCCTTATGCCAAATACTTTCGCGAAATCTCAACAGGGATTCATCGGCTTGCCAATGGTGATTTTAAAAGCCGTGTGTTTATTTCATCAAATGACGAGCTGGGGATGATCGCGGCGGACATCAATCTGGCCAGTGAAAAGCTGCAGCAGGCGGTGGAACGAGGGGATTTTGCCGAAAGCAGCAAGGATCAGCTGGTCCTGAATTTGGCCCATGATTTGCGTACGCCGTTGACGTCTGTCCTGGGTTACCTGGATTTTATTCTGCAAAACGATCAGCTGACGGCGGAGCAGGTGAAGCATTATACGACCATTGCCTTCACGAAATCGCAGCGCCTGGAGCGTCTGATTGATGAATTATTTGAAATTACGCGAATGAACTACGGCTTGCTCACCCTTGATAAGAAACCAATTGACCTTAGCGAGCTGCTCACTCAATTAAACGAAGAGTTATATCCTGTCTTTGAAAAAAATCATCTGACGGCCAGATTGACGCTCGTTCCGCATGTGCAGCTTTTAGGGGACGGAGAGCTGCTGGCCCGTGTGTTTGAAAATCTGCTGGCAAATGCCGCCCGTTACGGGCGAGACGGTCAGTTTATAGATATGATCTGTAAGTTTGACGCAGGAGAAGCGGTTGTCCAGGTGGTGAATTATGGCGATTCGATTCCCCCGGAAGATTTGCCCCATCTTTTTGATATGTTCTATACCGGGGACAAAGCCAGGACACATCAAGAGGGAGGCACTGGCCTGGGCTTGTTCATTGCGAAAAATATTGTCGAGCGGCATGCTGGAACCATTTCCGTTCAGAGCGATGTAATCCGCACGGTCTTCGAGGTGCGTTTGCCGCAATAAATATGTCGGACTGCAGTCAATCCCGTCATTGAGACGGTAAGGAGATATCAGACATACCAGACATAAAGTGATGATATTGAGATGTAAAGGGCTCTGCTGGCGCAAGAATAGCAGAGCCTTTTTTGCTATGGATTGATTCTGGAAATATAGAGGGTTGCTATTAGACTCTTAAATTAAGGCACTATAATAAGCGCTTGATTTTTGAAACAACTCTTCAGAGTCCGGGTCAAACCCTGTGCCAACCGTGTGTGTGACGATATTTCGCAAAGACGCAGGCTCATGATCCACCTCATTCTCCATCCACTTCACCTTCAGGGCACTGGACAGCAGCTTTAAAGCAGAACAGGCGGGACCGATCAGGTGATCCTTGTGGATTTCCAGCGGATAGCCCTGAAGCCACAGGAGTTTAGCGTAAGCCATGGTTTCAATCAAGGTGTTTTTGTCGCCAGGATGAATATGATGTATGCGATTCCTGTTGACTCGTATATTCGAATTCTCCATTAGATGCCGTGTACTTGTGCGTATCAGGATTTCTGCGGCGATAAACTTGTTTTCCATACGGGCGCAGAGATCAAGCAAAGCGGTTTGGGTCATATCCGCCTTGTTTTCTCCCCATAAAATCCGGTGCAGTCCAGTGGTGATAAGTGCTTCTTGAATGGTCATTCCCTTCAAGCTGTGCAGAAAAGATGCCCATTTGACAATATTAAAGCTTCTGTCATTTACCGACATCACGCATTCTCCCCAGCCAGTGTAGGTACCACAGTTGATCTGCAGCAATCCATAGCGGCAGCCTCTTAACCTTCCCCTTCCTCTCTGGTAACAGGTATCAATGTCAAACTCGAAAAGCTGAATCCCTGTAATACGTGCCTCGGTCATGAAGTTTCCTTTCATGCTCATCAAGGGTTGAAGCTGATAGTGTATCGTGTAATCCTCCATGTTTCATTTCCTTTCATTCAGGTCTCGGACGCTTACGAGGTTAGCTGTCGGATTCGGGCGGAGAGTAGCCCTACATGAATTTCAATTCATGATTCACCCCAAGGCTGGTTAAGCCGTTCCGGTTCCCCCGCTTCCCGTTTACGGAAATTCAGCGATTACAACACTGCGCGTATCTTTCCATTCGAACTGAAAATCATAATAGTCCTGATGATTGAGGATGTAAAGCAGGCCTTTTTCATTTTTACACTTTTTTTACGCCTCCTGCCGAGATCTTAACCCCATTTTTATACCGAACCGTATTATCATTGCTCTGTGCTGAGGATAACTTCTACCCGAAAGAATGAATTTCTGCCACAGGAGGCACTCTATGAAAACTCGAAAACAGGATTCGCGAATTTGCAGTACACGGCCGTCAGGGCATTGCTGTCGGTCAATGATAGTGGGAGGTTGAGAATACATGCTGGATATCGTAATGGTAGTTTCTTTGATTCTGTTAACTTTGATGATGGTTGGATTACTGGCCTGGGCCGGCAAGGTGGCGGAGGAAGGAAGTGACCGCTCATGATGTGGCTGCTCGGTATCGTGGTTCTTCTGGTTGGCGTGTACCTGACTTACGTGCTGCTGAATCCGGAAAAATTCTAATGGGTCTGTAGAGGAAGGAGTTCAAACGTTATGTTCGCTGTTTTGTCTATCGGGGGGACGCTGCTGCTGGTGCTGTTGCTGGCGCGTCCAATGGGTCTTTATTTGGCCCGGGTATTTAACTATGAATCGTCCAGATTGGATAAATGGTTCGGGTGGATCGAGAAGCCAATCTATGCGCTTGGCGGCATCCGTCGGGACAATCAGTCCTGGAAGCAATATGCGCTGTCCGTTGTGCTCAGCAATCTGGTTATGATTCTTTTGGTATATTTGATTTTCCGGGTGCAAAAGTTTCTGCCGCTGAACCCGAGCGGTATTGAGAATATGGAGCCGACGCTTGCCTTTAATACGGCGATAAGCTTTATGACCAATACGAATCTGCAGCATTACAGCGGGGAAAGCGGGCTTTCCTATTTCTCGCAGATGGCAGCCATCGTATTTATGATGTTTACGAGCCCGGCTACGGGGCTTGCGGTTGGCATCGCCGTGATCAGAGGACTTGCGGGCAAGCCGCTCGGCAACTTCTTTGTGGACCTGGTCCGCGCGATCATTCGTATCTATTTGCCCATTGCCTTTGTTGCTGCGTTGATTTTTATCACGCTTGGCGTGCCGCAGACGCTGGATGCCACGGCTGTAGCGCATACGATTGGCGGGCAGGTGCAGGAGATTGCGCGTGGTCCAATCGGGTCATTCTTATCTATTAAGGAATTGGGGAATAACGGTGGAGGATTTGTCGGAGTCAACTCGGCGCATCCGTTCGAGAACCCTGACGCTATCAGCAATGTACTGCAGATGGTGATTATGATGCTGCTTGTGACTGCACTTCCTTTTACGTATGGCAAAATGGTCGGCAACGCCAAGCAGGGGCGTGTTCTGTTCGTGTCGATGGCGATGCTCTTTATTGTTATGCTGGGGGTTTCACTGAGCTCGGAGAATGCCGGCAATCCTGCACTGAATGCCATGGGAATCCAGCATGAACAAGGCAGCATGGAAGGCAAGGAGGTCCGCTTCGGGACGGTGCAATCCTCCCTGTATTCCGTGGTTACGACAGCATCGGAGACGGGAGCCGTCAATACGATGCATGACACCTTGACGCCGATTGCCGGATTGATCACGCTCGCAAATATGATGCTGAACACGGTGTTCGGCGGTGTAGGAGTAGGCTTCATCAACGTTCTGATGTATGCGATGATCGGTGTATTTTTGTCCGGTCTCATGGTTGGGCGGACGCCGGAGTTCCTTGGCAAGAAGATTGAAGGACGGGAGATGAAGCTGATCGCGGTCACGCTGCTGATCCAGCCGCTGCTGATCCTTGCCCCGACGGCGCTTGCTCTGAGCACGAATCCGGATACGATCTCGAATCCCGGATTTCACGGGCTGACACAGGCCTTGTATGAATTTACGTCCTCAGCCGCGAATAATGGCTCCGGCTTCGAAGGACTTGGCGACAATACGCCTTTCTGGAATATTGCGACAGGAATCATTATGTATCTGGGACGCTATTTCTCAATGGTTACGATGCTGGCAGTTGTAGGCTCGTTGGCTGTTAAAAAGCCCGTACCGGAAACGTTGGGCACGTTTCGAACCGATAACGCCTTGTTCGCAGGGGTGTTCCTGGGCTCGGTGCTGATTGTGGGGGCTTTGACCTTCTTCCCGGCGCTTGTGCTCGGTCCGGTTGCAGAATTTCTTACGCTAAAGCCTTAACCCTAGAAAGTAACGGAGGAACCTGGTCATGAAACAGAAAAAATCGATGATGAGCCCTGAACTTATTCAGAAGGCCATCAAGGAATCATTCCTAAAGCTGGATCCGCGCGTCATGATCCGCAATCCGATCATGTTCGTTGTTGAAATAGGTTTTATCATTACGGTTCTGCTAATTTTCGTACCTGATTTGTTCGGCGGAACGGCATCGTGGGGATATAATCTGACGGTTGCTTTAATTTTGCTGTTTACGGTGCTGTTTGCCAACTTTGCTGAAGCGCTCGCGGAAGGGCGGGGCAAAGCGCAGGCGGACACGCTGAAGAAGACGAAGCAGGATATTAAGGCCAATAAAATGACAGGTCCTGCTTCGGTCAAGGTCGTGTCGTCTTCGGAGCTGCGCAAAGGGGATGTCGTTATCGTCGCCCAAGGGGAAATGATCCCCGGAGACGGCGAGGTGATTGAAGGTCTTGCTTCCGTAGACGAATCGGCGATTACCGGCGAGTCGGCTCCTGTTATTAAAGAAGCAGGCGGTGATTTCAGCTCGGTCACCGGTGGCACGCGTGTAGTCAGCGATCAGATCAAAGTGCGCATTACCAGCGATCCCGGCGAGTCGTTTCTTGACCGTATGATTGCTCTCGTGGAAGGTGCGAAGCGCCAGAAAACACCGAACGAGATTGCGCTGAGCACTGTGCTGACGAGCCTGACGCTGATTTTCCTGATCGTTGTTGTGACACTGCCGTTTTTCGGCGCTTATTTGAATGTCTCATTGGAAATCCCGATGCTGATTGCGCTCCTGGTGTGCTTGATTCCCACGACTATTGGCGGCTTGCTGTCCGCCATCGGAATTGCCGGTATGGACCGTGTTACCCAGTTCAATGTGCTGGCGATGTCCGGGAAAGCTGTGGAAGCAGCCGGGGATATCAATACAATCATTCTCGACAAGACAGGCACAATCACGTTCGGGAACCGGATGGCCAGCGAGTTTGTCCCTGTCGGGGGACATGAGGAAAGTGAAACGGCGGAGTGGGCCGCCATCAGCTCGCTCAAGGATGAGACGCCGGAAGGACGCTCGGTGCTGGAATTGATGAAAAAGCTAGGCTTTACGTATGACGCTTCCTTGGGGGATGGAGCCGAGTTTCTTGAATTCCGGGCGGAGACCCGCATGAGCGGCATGGATCTCCAGGACGGACGCCAGGTCCGCAAGGGCGCGGTCGACGCTGTGAAGAAATGGGTCACCGCACAAGGCGGGAAAATCCCCAAGGATCTGGACCAGCACAGCGACCGCATTGCGAAAGCCGGGGGCACACCGCTGGCCGTGGCAGTCGATCAGGAAATTTTCGGTCTCATCTATTTGAAGGATACCGTCAAACCAGGCATGAAGGAACGGTTTGAGCAAATGCGGCAGATGGGGATTAAAACGATTATGTGTACGGGAGATAACCCTCTGACCGCGGCAACGATTGCCCTGGAGGCCGGTGTCGATGATTTCATCGCGGAAAGCAAGCCAGAGGACAAAATTGCCGTCATTCGCAAGGAACAGGCTGAAGGCAAGCTGGTGGCAATGACAGGCGACGGCACCAATGACGCGCCTGCCCTGGCGCAGGCGGATGTAGGGATTGCGATGAACAGCGGTACGGTAGCGGCCAAAGAAGCGGCGAATATGGTGGACCTGGATTCCGATCCGTCCAAAATTATTGAGGTGGTGGCGATCGGGAAGCAGCTGCTCATGACACGCGGCGCGCTGACCACCTTTAGTATCGCGAACGATATAGCCAAATATTTTGCCATCATTCCCGCGTTGTTCATGGTGGCCATCCCGCAAATGGATGTATTGAATATTATGCGGCTCGGCTCGCCAAGCTCGGCGATTTTATCGGCGCTGATCTTTAACGCGATCATCATTCCGCTGCTTATTCCATTGGCGATGAAGGGTGTGGCGTATAAGCCGATGTCCTCGTCCCAGCTGCTGCAGCGCAATTTGTTCATTTACGGATTGGGCGGTGTAATTGTGCCATTCCTGGGCATCAAGCTGATCGATCTGGTTGTCCATCTGTGGGTGTAGATAGAAAGGGAGGTTATTGAAAATGAAAGTAATTGTGAACAGCCTTCGCTTAAGCCTTGTGTTCATGGTGGTCTGCGGACTCCTGTATAATCTTGTGGTGACAGGCATTGCGCAAGCGCTGATGCCCAAGCAGGCGAACGGCAGTCTGCTGTATGATGATCAGAACAATGTCATCGGCTCGGAGCTGATCGGACAGAATTTCACGGACCCTAAGTTCTTTAAGGGACGTGTCTCTTCGATTGACTATAATGCGGCAGGGTCCGGAAGCGGCAACTATGCCCCTTCCAACCCGGATATGCTGGCCCGTACGCAGGAATCGGTTGAAGCGTGGAAAAAGGACAATCCGGACGTACCGGTCAGCGGGCTGCCTGTTGACCTGATCACCAACTCCGGTTCCGGTCTTGACCCGCATATCAGCCCGGAAGCAGCAAAGGCGCAAATTCCCCGGATCAGCCGGCTGACGGGAATTCCGGCAGAGAAGCTGAATGAGCTCGTAGCGGACAACACGTCAGGCAGAGAGCTGGGCTTCCTGGGAGAACCCGTGGTGAACGTATTAAAGCTAAACCTGGCTTTGCTTGAGCAAATGAAATGACCCTCACCCCGCTCAGAGAATCCTTTTGGGCGGGGTCATGGTTTTTCTGTGGAAGCTCATCATTTTGAATAATTGCGGGTGGTTCGTATGGGAGGATTCAGAAGAAAAACCCCTGAAGAAATATTGAAATCGATCCGGGAACTGCAGCGCGGCCGTTTAAAAATCTATATTGGTCCGTTCAGCGGTTCCGGCAAAACCTATCATATGCTGCGCGAGGGCAACAGCCTCAAACAGCGGGGGATCGATGTGGTGATCTGCGCCGTTTCCACGATGCAGCGCAAGGAGACGATTGAACAGATCGGCTGTCTCGAAAGAGTCCCCAGCATCCATTGGCAGCAAGGGGACGTGGAGAAGAAGGATTTGAATCTGGAAGCGCTGCTGGAGCGAAATCCGGAGGTAGTGCTTGTCGACGGGCTGGCGCATCGGAACCGTCCAGGGGCTCGGCACAAGACCCGTCTTCAGGACATTCAGTACTTGCTCAAGTCCGGGATTAGTGTGATTACCACGATCAATGTGTATGAGCTGGAGGGGTATCACGAGCTTGCCCAGAAGCTGACAGGCATCAAGGCTGAAGAAACAGTTCCTGCCGAGACCCTGGATTTGGCCGATGAAGTCCGTCTGATCGACGTCACGCCCGAATCGATTCTTGCCCGCCTGTCTGAGGGGGCCCTGGAGGCTCGCCTGGCATCGCTGTCTCAAAGAAATACTCTCGGGAAATTAAGGGAACTGGCCTTGCGGCTTGTAGCAGAGGATGTCAATGAATCGTTGGAGAAGCATCGGGAGGAGCTAGGGCTAGACGGCCCTTCCGGTGCGGCAGAGTGTATATTGGTCTCCACCCAGTACCACTGGAACGGATCGATCTATATTCGCCGCGGCCAGCAAATTGCCAAAAGGCTCAACGGCGAAATGCTGGTCGTTACCTTCATAAATCCGCGGAAGCAGCTTTCCCGGGAACAGACGGCGTTTAAACGTTCCATGGTGAAAATGACGGAGAAACTCGAAGCCGACTTTATTGAGCTTCCCTTCATGTACAGAAGAGCGATTCCAAGACAGCTTGTGGATTATGCGATCAGAAACAAGGTGACACGGATCGTGCTGGGTCATTCCAAGCAGACGCCCTGGCAGGAGCTGCTCAAAGGATCGCTCGCTAATTCCTTGATGAAGCTGGTCAACAATATGGATTTGTTTTTTGTTGCGGATACCGCCGAGGCGAAGGGGGAGCGAATTCTGCCGACTTCCATCCGGCAGCAGCATGATGCCAATCCATACCGGCGTCTGAGCGAGAGCGAGGTGAAAGAGCAAATCAGCCGGATCAAGCGCGGAACCTTCAAGGTGTATATCGGGGCAGCGCCAGGCGTCGGGAAAACGTATACGATGCTGCGGGAAGGAAATGTTTTACTGCGCAAAGGGATTCAGGTGATGATTGGGTTGCTGGAGACGCATGGGCGTCAGGAAACACTTGAGCAGATCGGCGACCTGCACATCATTCCAAGAAAAGTGGCCGACTACCGCGGAGCCCGCCTGGAGGAAATGGATGTGGCGGGAATCATACGACATAATCCCGAGGTTGTGCTCGTGGATGAGCTGGCGCATACCAATATTCCTGGCAGCAGGAACAGAAAAAGATATGAAGATATTCTTGAAATTCTGGACGCCGGCATTTCGGTGATTTCGACCATGAACGTGCAGCATCTGGAAAGTCTGAACGATGCTGTGGAACAGCTTACAGGCGTCAGAGTGCGGGAAACGGTGCCCGACAATATCCTGCGCCTTGCCGATGAAGTCCAGTTGATCGACGTCGCTCCGAACGCCTTGCAGCAGCGGCTGCGGGAAGGGAAGATTTACGCGGCGAACAAGGTGGATCAGGCCTTGAACCATTTTTTCAAGACAGGCAACCTCATTGCCTTGCGTGAGCTGGCTCTGCGCGAAATTGCCGATGACGTGGACGAACGGCTGGAGGCCTGGGAGCAACGGGGCTCCTTGCGGGGACCGTGGCGCCGGCAGGAGGTGATCTTCGTCTGTGTAACCTTGGGCGTGCGGGCGGAGAGCCTCATTCGCAGAGGCTTCCGGATCGCACACCGGCTGAAAGCAAACTGGTATGTCCATTATGTCTCCCTTCAGAGCGGATTTACGGAAGACGAGCAGAAGCGCATCCATGATCTGGAGCAGCTGACCCGGCGGTTGGGGGGACAATTCGAGCTTCAGTATGCGAGGAAGCCACGGGAAGTAGCCCACAAGCTGCTTGAGAAAGCCAATCTGTATGCAAGCACACAAATGATTGTCGGACAGACGAAGAAAAATGTATGGCAGCGCAGGCTGACGGGCAGTACGGTCAAAACGATTCTGAAATACGGGCGTCACATGGATGTGCTGGTCGTATCAGGTTTCAGTCAGAAGGAGCGGTAACCCGGCATAAGCGGGAGAGTTGCTTAATTCAGGCTGTTTGTCCATACTTGTTTTTAAACGGCAGATACACTTAGGATGTGACGTGAATGGCGCAAAAAAGCCCTTATATATGGGTCACTTTGTCGATCATATTGCTGACCCTTGTTTTGAAATGGATTCCTTTTTTTGACCTGGTGAATATTGCTCTAATGTACTTGCTGCCGGTATTAATAAGTGCAGTGTATGGGAGTAAAGGATCTTCATTCTACGCGGCAGGCTTGGGCGTGCTGGCTTTCGATTTTTTCTTCGTTCCTCCACAATTGAGCTTTACCGTGGCGGATCTGCGCTATGTGGTGTCATTTGTCATTTTCCTGTCTGTGGCTGCATTAACGGGAAGTCTGGCAGCGAGATTGAAGAAGCAGGTGGAATATTCCAGGCAAAGGGAAGAGCATACGGCATCGCTGTACGCGCTCAGCAAAGAGATGAATGCCATTACAGATATCCAGGCCCTGCTGGACCATATTGTGCTCCAGGTGTCCCGTTCGTCGGAATCCGCGGCGGTCATTTATTTGCCGGGCAGCGGGGATGAGCTGGAATTGGCCGCTTCTTCCCCGGAAGCTTCCCACTGGGGATCAGGCGAAGCGGAGCTGGTTATCGTCAGATGGGTGTACCGGCATGGTGTACGGGCCGGCAAAGGTGCGGAGAAGCTGCGGGAATCGGCCGGATTATACATCCCTTTGCGTATTGAAGAGAAAACCTATGGAGTACTGGGCGTGAATCTCAAGTCTGTGCTCCCGTCGCCAGAAACGGCAAAACTGCTTGAGGCCCTCGCCGAGATTGGCGCAAGCGCCATCGCCCGCCTCAAACTGAGCGAAGAGGCCAGGCTGGCCCATCTGACCGCAGAATCGGAAAGGCTGCGGACAGCGATCCTGGATTCCGTTTCCCACGAGCTGCGGACCCCTTTGGCGACAGTGATCGGCTCTGCGACGGCCTTGCTTGAAGGAGACAGCCTGTTCTCCAAAGAGGACCGGATGGATTTGCTCGCCACAATCCGGGATGGGGCATTGCGCATGAATCGGCTCGTGTCCAATTTGCTCGGTATGATCAAGCTGGAGAGCGGCATGCTGAAGCTGCGGAAAAAATGGTGTGATATCGAGGACTTGCTTGGGGTTGTGCTGCAGCAGGTGAAGGATTTTCAGCAGCAGCGGAAGTTGCTTGTGCATATGCCGGATCATGTTCCGCTCATTCTGGGAGATGAGGTTCTGCTTGAACAGGTGCTGGTGAATGTGGTCAGCAATGCGATCAAATATTCGCCAGATGGAAGTGAAGTGAACATTGACGTTTACACAGAAGCGGATGCGGATGCGGTGATCATTTCTGTGAGGGACAGGGGAATGGGACTTGATGAAGCCGATCGGGAGCGGATATTTGACAAGTTTTACAGGGCGGATAAAACGAAACATGTGCCGGGGACGGGCCTCGGCCTTGCGATCTGCAAGGGAATTGTGGAGCTGCACGATGGCACCATATCCGCCGCGTCTGCTACGGATCAGGGAACGATCATCACGATCCGCCTCCCGCTAAGTGAAGAAAACAAGAGCATGTTCATGCATACAGAAAGGGAAATGGAGAACCTATGACGACATCCGAAACAGGGGCCAGAATTCTGGTGATCGACGATGAACCCCAGATTCGCAAGCTGCTTAAAGTAACCCTGCAAGCGCACCAATTTGAAATTGAGGAGACGGCGACCGGCGAAGAGGGCATATTGAAAGCCACGGTTTCCCATCCCGATTTGATCGTATTGGATCTGGGGCTTCCCGATATGCCTGGCATGGAGGTTCTGCAGCGCATTCGCGAATGGTCCAGTGTACCGATTATAGTCCTTACGGCCAAAGAACGGGAAGAAGACAAGATCGCCGCCCTTGACGGCGGAGCGGATGATTATGTCACGAAGCCGTTCGGCATGGGAGAGCTGCTTGCGAGAATGCGTGTCGCGCTGCGCCATGTAGCGAAATCGGTCCATGAACCTGTCCTCAGATTCAACGAGCTGGTTATTGATCTGGCGCAGCGGAGCGTCATGGTGGGTGATGAACGTGTCAAGCTGACACCGACGGAATACGATCTTTTAAAAATATTGGCCTCAAATGCAGATAAAGTCGTTACGCAACGGCAGCTGCTGCAGCAGGTGTGGGGAAGTCATCACAGTGAATCCACCGAAGGCCATTACCTCAGGGTCTATATCAGCCACCT
This sequence comes from Paenibacillus jiangxiensis, assembly GCF_046098255.1. Classification (NCBI taxonomy): domain Bacteria; kingdom Bacillati; phylum Bacillota; class Bacilli; order Caryophanales; family Paenibacillaceae; genus Paenibacillus; species Paenibacillus jiangxiensis. The sequence continues at coordinate 15,204 of NZ_JBJURI010000007.1, read as the reverse complement.
GCGCAAGAAGCTGGAGGAAGATCCGACCCGGCCCAAGCTGATTATTACGGAGCCCGGGATCGGGTACAGGTTTCTTACTCCTGAGCAAACAGACCTTGAATAATTTCTATATTCTTTTGCCGGATAACATGATATGATGCTGAATTAATATAGGCAGAAGGAGTGGCTTCGATGGATATTAAAAAGGATGATTTGAGCGGACCTGAGATTATCGCGTTAATTGGGGAGCATCTGCAGGACATGCATGTTACCTCTCCGCCGGAGAGTGTTCATGCCCTGGATCTTGATGGTTTGAAGAAGCCGGAAGTTACCTTCTGGAGTGTCTGGGAAGAGGGCCAACTGCTGGGCTGCGGGGCGCTGAAGCAGCTTGACCCGCTTCACGGAGAGGTGAAGTCGATGCGTACCGCTTCTCAGCATTTGCGCAAAGGAGTTGCCAGACAAATGCTTGCCCACATCATCGATGAAGCCAAGGGGCGGGGGTATGAGCGGATCAGTCTGGAGACAGGCTCCATGGAGGCCTTCGCGCCGGCCAGAAAGCTGTACGAAAGCTTCGGTTTCGAGTACTGCGGGCCGTTTGCGGACTACATAGAAGACCCGAACAGCGTATTTATGACCAAGGCGTTGTAAGATACATATTCGCTAATCACAAAATACCGGAATTCTGCAATGGCAGAGTTTCGGTATTTGGAAACTGCTTTACAGAGCTTCAAAAGATGTGTGACTATAATCGAAGCAAATTGTTATACCAATTTGTATTGGTGCTATGCTTTTTTAAAGCATTTGTCAATCTAATCACTAACATGACCTTGGGGCAAAAATCCTCAAAAGAGAAAGTGCTCAGTTTTGCAGCAATTGCTTATGCATCCAAAAGTAACTGGTTTGACGTGGAGAGATAAGCATGAATCTCAAACACAATTGACTTTAACGCTATTCAATAATCATTATACTATTGAGGTATGAAAACGGGTATGTTACAGTAAGAATAGAAATGAGGACGGTCTGCCAACCGTCCCCAGTACAACATCTTGAGTGGGAATCCCTCCAAGATCAAGCGTTCTTGAAAGTGACCCTCACTGGTGGCAACCTAGAGTTGGGTCACTTTCGTTTATCGATGTAAGTTAACAACGCGATCAGGAAGATCCCGAAGGTTAAAACTTCACCAAACGAAATGTGCATTCGCACCACCTCCTTTCGGAGGGTGCGCCCACTCAAGGTGCATTGTACAAGCCAAATTATAACATTGAAGGGCTCTCATTACGAGGGTCCTTTTTATTGTGGTGAAAGTTCCGCATCGGCTTTCTATGACCACTTCGAGAAGGAGTTATTATTCTGGCTACAGAAGCAGCAGTACGATCGGAAGGTTTCGCTTACTTGGACAAGATGGTATCCTGCATGTGGCTGCAGCTGAGGTAACGGCAAAGAAGAACGCACGTGGACCAGTGGTTAAGTTTATCGGCAAGCACACATAGGGTAACCCTGTTGTGCCAGAAAGTGATCATGATCCGCAACTGCTAGTCAAATCCGACGGCACCGAGAAAGACGGCCCGCACGGTTCAGAAGCACCTGCTTGATCTGCTCGAGAGGCTGAAATAATCAGCCTCATCGACTTAGCTGGGCAGATGTTTGTTCTAATCATAATTGCCAATATGCCCTGTTCAAGAGGAATTCTGTGCATACATTGAAAATGTACTACAGAACAAGGAGGTAATTGTGAATGGGTGCAGTTGGTGGAGCTTTAGGAGGAAGTTGTGGAGGTTTAGGCTTTGGCACTTCCACAGCAGCTATTCTGGTGTTGTTCATTCTCCTCGTAATTATTTCAAGAGCATTTTTGCTTTAATTAATTGCTCGAAATAAACGAAGTATGTATCTTGCTGAGGCATAACAATTAAACAGCCAGGTAAAATTTAATGTAAGGCCGTGCATGTGAAATAAACACTGTGGATTGTATCACAGTGTTTATTTCACATGGCATGAATTATCGATAGGGGTCTTGGGACATGCTCCTAACAAGCGAATTTGGATATCCATATTCAGTGCTTGTAACAACATGAGACAGCTGTTGCGTGTCAAAAAATACTTCACCTGCCGAGAAAAAAGCGGCGGGCAGCGGAATCATAGGATTGACTTTTTGGTCCAACAATAATATATTGTTGTTGGACCAAAAAGTGGGGTGAAGCAATGTCGTCCAAAAAGATGGGGCGTCCTCTATCTGACAATCCCAAAAGCGAAACGATCAAGATACGTGTCGATCAGGAAACGATGAGCAAGCTTAATGCTTCTGCCGAGAAGCTGAATACGACACGTTCGGATATCGTGCGCAAAGGGATTGAGAAGGTGTATGACGAGCTCCAAAAATAAAGAAGGAAGCAGCGTCAGTCCCTAGAAGAACACCGCTACTTCCTAACCCGCAATCGCTTGAATAAGCAGACTGCATAAATATCCTACCATGTGCAGGAATCTCCTTCAAGCGATGCGATGACATTTATGGGAGGATGAAGCGTAAATAGCATGCATGTTGAAGCAGCTTTTCTGCATGGGTTCAGGCTTGGAGCCAACTTGATGATCGAGGTCACTGGTAAACACGAGGATTTGCTCAGGATGTAGCTTTAGACTTGTCGTTATCACGAAAGCAGCAACTCGATGGCTGTCCTGTATGCGGATGGGACAACCCGCCACTTCTGCTGTTTTGGTGGACGTGTTAGGACAACTGAATCCTTCTAGGGTGGTGCTCATGCAATTTTCGTTGACTGAAGTGATTATGCTCGGCATGTTCTTGCTGGCGATGCTCACTTATCTAAATAAACGAAAATAACCCGCCCAGGTTAACGGCCAAGGGAACGGGTTATTTTCTCTGCTTCTTTGGAGGTTTCCCACCCAAAGTGTTGTACGGGGAGTCGGACGGCCATCCGACTCCTTATTTCTATTTTAATCATACCATGACTGTTTCATTCGAGCAATCTTGGCGAGGATTCAACAAAGATTTCGTACTTATCTTATTCATGTGAATGGTTAGTTTATAGAAAGCAATAGTCTCGCTTAAGTACCCGTTTCCTTACCTCCAAGTTTTCGGGATAATGCTACTACAACACGAAACAGCGGTCTTGTGTCAAAAAATACTTCACCTGCCGAAAAAAAACGGCGAGCAGCGGAATGAAAGGATTGACTTTTCGTCCTGACAATAATATATTGTTGTCAGGACGAAAAGTGGGGTGAAACAATGTCCTCCAAAAAGATGGGGCGTCCTCCATCTGACAATCCCAAAAGTGAAAAGATTGAGATACGTGTCGATCAGGAAACGATGAGCAAGCTCAATGCTGCTGCCGAGAAGCTGAATACGACACGCTCGGATATCGTGCGCAAAGGGATTGAGAAGGTGTATGACGAGCTCCAAAAATAAAGAAGGAAGCAGCGTCGGTCCCAACAAGAACACCGCTACTTCCTAACCCGCAATCGCTTGAATAAGCAGACTGCATAAATATCCTACCATGTGCAGGAATCTCCTTCAAGCGATGCGATGACATTTATGGGAGGATGAATATGAAAACGATTTTGGAAGCCCTGTACCGTGGGCAGCTTCATCCCGATGAGGCGATTGTACCGTCTCAACCTGAATATCGACGCCTAAGCCAACAATTGGTGGCACAGACGGAACAATGGCGAACACGATTGGGTGAGGATACTTTTCGTGAGCTTGAAGAATATTTTGACCTGTGCGACAGTGTGAATAGCATGCATGTTGAAGCTGCTTTTCTGCATGGGTTCAGGCTTGGTGCCAACTTGATGATCGAGGTCACGGGTAAACACGAGGAGCTGGTTCCGAATGCAGTTTCGGGCTTGTCATTAAGATGAAAATAACAACTCGATGACTGTCTGTAAGCAGATGTGACAGCCAGTCGATTTTGCTGTTCCATGATAGAAGAAACTCTGGATATTCATGAGGCATTGCGCTCACGACTGGTCTGGTTAAGGGGGACGAGCAGTTTGGTTATGCTAAGCTTGTTTCTCCTGTATGACTTTAAGTGTTATGACGAGGAATACGGTGCGTATTTAGCGCTGTAAAACCACCTGGAGATCAACTCACCTTTCATTTGAAAACGCTTTTAATAGGGCCATTTCCAGAGTGAACATGATGCGTGGCGATTAAGCTCTGACAGTTCGAAGACTGAGGTAAAAAGCAGCAATAAGGAAAGAAACGATAACTTTCATCAAGGGAAGCAAATGGGCGAGCGTAAGCTTCTAGATTAGCTTAACATGAGAATGGGGGGCCGTTGAAAGCTGAAAGTCGTCTGAGCTTCTCTTCCTATTTTATTTAACTAATTGTAATATAGAAAACCATTTTCTGGATACTAAATGCGCCGTAGTAAAATTTATAAGTTGACATTAAGTATATGTATATATTTAGTGATTTTCGGCGTTAAATGAAGTGTTTTGATAAAAAATCTATAGAACTCTCTATAATAGATATTGAATTATATGGAATTATCGTATAACATAGTCCTAGTTCCTTAGATCTAAAAAAATCCATATAACACCAACTTCACTATGGATTTTTAGGAGCAATGTTATAAAAACTTGAATACCAGGGGGAAAAGTTGTGGGTAATAAGTCTCGTATAACAGCTGCAGGAATTCTAAGTTTAGGAGTTGTACTAAGCTCCTTTGATTCTGCAATGGCTCAAACCAGTAACGATATTGCCGGCCATTGGGCTCAAACACAGCTGACAGATTGGATTAATAAAGGGGAGTTAAAGGGCTATAGTGACGGTTCAGTTCAGCCAAATAAGGTTATTACTAGGGCTGAGTTTATTTCACTAGTTAATCGGACATTTGGTCTAACAGAAACAACTTCTATCAGTTTTAAGGATGTGGCTTCATCAAACTGGGCTTATGATGATGTGGCAACTGCAGTTCATACTGGATATGCTCAAGGTTACTCGGATGGTCTTTTCCGCCCTAATGCTCTTGTAACCAGAGAAGAAGCAGCAGTAATGATCGCCAAGGTTCTGAGCCTGAATGTGGGCAAGGAAGAACTGTTGGAACAGTTTAAAGACTACTTTGAAATAGCTCCCTGGAGCAGAGGCAGTGTTGCAGCTGCGGTTCAGGCAAGCATTATGAGTGGCTATCCCGATGGAACTTTCGGGCCCAAAAAGAACTTAACACGAGCAGAAGCAGTTGTACTTCTTGATGCAGCTACAACAAACAACGAGAAAATTACATATAATCAAGCAGGTACATATGGATCACTAGAGGAGAAACAAGTAATTAATGGAGATGTGGTTGTGACTGCTCCAGGGGTTAAGCTAGAAAACATTGATATTAAAGGCAATCTCCTTCTAGCAGAGGGTATCGGTGAGGGGGACGTTATCCTCAGTAACGTTTCTGTTTCCGGAGTTACTACTGTCGAGGGCGGAGGAACCAACTCCATTCATTTCGATGATTCTCAGTTAAATGATGTCGTTGTTGACAAAGAAAAAGGTAGTGTTCGTCTTGTTGCTGAAGGATCAACAGAAATTGGCGATGTTTCACTACAGTCAGCAGCAACACTTGAGGAGAGTGAAGTAACAAGTTCGGGATTTAACGACATAGAACTAGCTGAGGAATTGGATGCAGGAGCACAAGTGATTTTGAGTGGTACGTTTAACGAGATGGAGATTTCCGCATCTTCAACATCCTTGGTATTATCCAAGGGTTCGATTGAAAGTCTAACTTTTAATTCGGGTGCTGAAAACAACTCGGTTGAGATCGACAGCGAAGCAAACGTAGAAAACCTCATTTTAAATTCCAAAGTTACGATTACTGGTACTGGTACTATTACACGTGCAGTTATGAATGATGGATCAGAGGGCTCGAGCTTTAAAAATAAACCTTCTAATGTCGAAGGCACACAAAAAGATTCTGTGGTAACCTCAGATAGATCAACTTCTTCTAGTGGCGGATCGTCTTCTGGTGGAGGATCATCCTCTGGTGGCGGATCTTCTAACGATGACGATGATGACGACGATAACAATAACAATGATTCCCCAACAGAAGCACCAACTGAGACACCAACGGAAGCGCCAACTGATGCACCAACAGATGCGCCGACGGATGCACCAACTGATGCACCAACAGAAGCACCAACAGATACACCGACGGACGCACCAACAGATGCACCGACGGACGCACCAACAGATGCACCGACGGATGCGCCAACAGATGCACCGACAGACGCACCAACAGATGCGCCGACAGAAGCACCAACGGAAGCACCGACGGACGCACCAACAGATGCACCGACGGATGCGCCAACAGATGCACCGACGGACGCACCAACAGATGCACCGACGGATGCGCCAACAGATGCGCCGACGGACGCACCAACAGATGCACCTACAGACGCACCAACGGATGCACCGACGGACGCACCAACAGATGCGCCGACGGACGCACCAACAGATGCACCGACGGATGCGCCAACAGATGCGCCGACGGACGCACCGACAGACGCACCGACGGATGCGCCGACAGACGCACCGACGGATGCGCCAACAGATGCGCCGACGGATGCGCCAACGGACGCACCAACGGATGCGCCAACAGATGCGCCGACAGACGCACCAACAGATGCACCGACGGATGCGCCGACAGACGTACCAACAGATACACCGACGGATGCGCCAACAGATGCGCCGACAGACGCACCGACAGACGCACCGACGGATGCGCCAACAGAAGCACCGACGGACGCACCAACGGATGCGCCAACAGATGCGCCGACGGACGCACCAACAGATGCGCCAACAGATGCGCCAACTGACGCGCCAACAGATGCACCAACGGATGCGCCGACGGACGCACCGACAGACGCACCAACGGATGCGCCAACAGATGCACCAACGGATGCGCCGACGGACGCACCAACAGACGCACCAACGGATGCGCCGACAGACGCACCGACGGATGCGCCAACAGATGCGCCGACAGATGCGCCAACAGATGCGCCGACGGATGCGCCAACTGACGCACCAACGGATGCGCCAACAGATGCGCCGACGGACGCACCAACGGATGCGCCGACGGACGCACCAACAGATGCACCGACGGACGCACCAACAGATGCGCCGACAGACGCACCAACGGACGCACCAACAGATGCACCGACGGACGCACCAACAGATGCGCCGACAGACGCACCAACGGACGCACCAACAGATGCACCGACGGATGCGCCAACGGACGCACCAACAGATGCACCGACGGATGCGCCGACAGACACACCAACAGATACACCGACGGATGCGCCGACGGATGCGCCAACAGATGCACCGACGGACGCACCAACGGATGCGCCAACAGATGCGCCGACAGACGCACCAACGGACGCACCAACAGATGCACCGACGGACGCACCAACAGATGCACCGACAGACGCACCGACGGATGCGCCAACAGATGCGCCGACGGACGCACCAGCAGCTGATAGTACATCACCAATTGTTGTAGATCAATCTGCAGGAACAGATACTGCAGCCTATGATGCTGGTGATAAGATAACTATCAAGTTTAACAAAGAAATATCAACTAATCTTACAATCACTAATCTCGCATTGGAGAATGGTGGGAATTGGGATTCATCAACTATATATGCGGAAGATCCGAATGAGGATAATCTAGCTACCACTTTTGTAATCGAACTGGGTAACGCATCCGAAACTTTGAATATTTCAGCCGGAATGACTATTACAATTGATAAAGCAGTAGTTGTAGACGCTCAGAAAGTTTCTGCAGCAAATGATGTACGGTTTGTTGTACCTGATATTGAGTCTGTCATTGAATAAATGATTTGAATTAGATGAAAAATCGCGTTGGAGAAATTCAATGCGATTTTTCTCTTTAATTCATTCGCCATGGAGGACCATTACACATGAATGATAAACCATTAATTTCTATAATATTTCCAGTGAAAAATGAAGGGAAGCATGTTGAAAACACACTTGATTCATTACAGGGGGTTAAGACTAATTATTCTTTAGAAGTTATTGTAGTTGATGATGCTTCTGTGGATAATTGTTGTGATTTTCTGTTAGAATACAAGTCTAGTTCTCCAATAAATTTTATAAAAACAAACGGTGTTGGTTCTTCTAATGCCAGAAACGTGGGCGCCGAGGCTGCTAAAGGCGAGTACTTTGTGTTTTGTGATGCTCATTTGTTCTTTGAAGACTACTGGCTTGATAATCTTCTCGAACCTCTCTTTGGGGGAGAAGCGGACGCAGTAGTTCCTATTATTGCTCCTCATGATAAATCACACATAAGAGCAACAGGTCAAACGTTAAATATGGAGAAGTTTAGAGCAACTTGGAACTATAATTATGAGGATCTTCAAGAAGTAGCTATTCTTCCTGGAGGATGTTTAGCTATTCCTAAAACTGTATTCCTTGACGTTAATGGGTTTGAAAGAGGATTTAGAGTTTGGGGATTTGAAGATATAGAACTATCCATTAAGTTATGGTTGTTTGGCTATAGATGCTGTGTCCAGCCTAAATCCAAAGTTCTTCATGTTTTCCGAAAAGTTTTTCCTTATAAGATGTCGGTTGATTTTTCGGATTACAATATGATGAGGCTGGCGTATAGCCACTTTAGTGAGGAAAGAATTAAGAAATGTGAGAATTTTATTAGGCGACCTGAAATAACAAAAGATTTAATAAATGACGTGTTAGAAAACGGAGTATTAAAGCAGAGAGATAACTATTTAAAGAAAAGAAAGTTTGACGATAATTGGTTTTTTGAGAAATTTTCAATAAACTTCTAATGGGTCTATCTAGAGGTGATATACAATGGACCAGGCTAAGAGTAATGTTACGGATATGGAGCAAATTAACCTTGAAATTGAAGAATACCTAAATCGATATAATTCTCTGACTCCTACGGAACAGCAGCAAGAAGATCATAAAGATGATATTGCAGGAAAAAAGAGCAGATTTAAAAAAATACTTTTAAATCTCGCTGTGATATATGCAGTCTTCCACCTTATTGTCATCGTTCTTAGAATTTTGGAACGTTTTTCGTTATTGTGATGGCATAAGGACAAAGTAATCAGTTGGCATCATGCGGCTAAGATAATCCGATAGGGGGACGACGTGCACTTTTTGGAGTAGTGCAGCATGAGCTTCTACTTCCGAAACAGTAACCCTTAGATATGTGCTAAGTTGAAAGTCCGAGATTAGAAATTAGACAGACATAGCTTTAAAAATAAACAACCCCTGTGCAATCCAACTGCCGGATCTGCAGGGGTATTTGGCTTTCCTCAGTATGAATGATCACATGAATCAGTACGAACATAAAAATTCGTAATTTAGACAAAAGTATATACAAATATTTTTAATGTATAGACAAATAAAAAAGATGGGTTTATAATTTCCCCTGTAAACGTTTTCTGCTAATTCATATTTTAAGCTTGAAAGGATGGAGAACCGTTATGAAGAGAATTTTACTTGCGTGCAGCTCCGGTATGTCTACAAGTATGCTGGTTACCAAAATGCAGGAGCATGCCAAGTCGATCGGAGATGAGGCTGAGATCTGGGCTGTTGGTCAAGATCAGGCGTCTGAAGAATTGACCAAGGCCGATGCGGTACTGATTGGCCCGCAAATGAGCTTTTTGAAAGGCCAGCTGGAGAAAGAGGCTGCCCAATATGGTGTTCATGTAGAAGTAATAGATATGATGGCCTATGGAATGGTTGACGGCAAGAAGGCTTATGAACAGGCTCTGAAGTTGGTGGAACGCAAAAATGGATAAGGTGAATATTGCTGATTTAACGGAGGAGCAAATCAGCTTCCAGCTTATTTTTCATAGTGGAAGTGCCCGAAGTAAAGTCATTCAGGCTCTGACCGAATATCGCAATGGGAACGTGGAGGGTGCGGATGAACTGATCAAGCAGGCGAAGCAGGATTTGCGGGCTGCACATGACATCCATTTTCAGATGGTCAAGAAGGAAGCCGAGGGAACTGCAACTTCTTTGACACTGCTGTTGATGCATGCGGAGGATCATCTGATGTCTACGGTCACCATGAAGGATCTGGTCCATGAGCTGTTGGAGCTGTTTAAATCGAGGAATTTATAAGCCGATCTTTGAAATGGCTTACATGAAAGCGTGAGCTGATTTTTCACTGAGTTGGCTTCTTGAGGATTCATTTCATGCTGACACCTATTTGGATGCAAAAAAGCGTCTCCTTGTCCGGGTCCTGAACAAGGACCCTATCACTGGCGAGTGAATTTAGGAGAGCGCTTATTACCGAGTATAGTCAATTGCAGCAGCAGAATCAAATCCTCACTAAAAAGCCAAGCGTTTGGTACCGGTGCTTAAGAGAAAGGAAAATTAGTTTCGGTGGGAGGAATAGGAGTTGTTTGAGAAATTAAGCCAGATATTAATACCTATTGCCGGTAGATTGAACAATAACCGTTATCTGTCTGTGCTGCGGGATGCGTTTATGCTGTCATTTCCGTTAACCGTGTTTGGATCGATTATCGTCGTTATTATCAATCTCCCGTTCTTGAATGATTGGATGGGAGCAGACAACCTGGCGAGACTTCAGGAGCTGCTGAACATTGCGCCCAATGCAACACTCAATATTATGACCGTGTTCGTCGTGGTCGGGATTGGATATTATCTATCGCGAAGCTATAAGGTAGAGCCTATATTCGGCGGCATGATTGCGCTGGCTTGCTTCCTGATGCTCACCCCGTTCGTATTGACTCAGGATGGCGGGACTACCATTGCTGATGTTATTCCCAAGGAGCGTCTTGGAGCCAAGGGCATGTTCCTCGGGATGATTGTGGCATTTATTGCGGGTGAAATTTACCGTAAGGTCACACAGCGAAATATTGTTATTAAAATGCCTCCAGGTGTTCCGCCGGCAGTAGCCAAGTCGTTTGCAGCCTTGCTGCCTGCATGTATCACACTGGGCATATTCCTGATCATTAACGTGATTGTTAATGTGACGTTCCACAACAATTTACATGATTTGATTTACAAGGCGGTTCAGGCTCCGCTGGTACATTTGGGCAGCGGCATTATTCCTACATTAATAGCTATATTCCTGATCCAGATTCTGTGGTTCTTTGGGCTTCATGGTCAAATTATTGTGAACTCGGTGATGGACCCCATTTGGAATACGCTGTCGCTCGAGAACTATGAAGCGTACTCGCAAGGTGCGGAAATGCCGCATATTATCACGAAGCAATTCATTGACATTTATACCGTAGGCATCGGGGGTACGGGGATGACCCTGACGGTGGTGCTCACGATTCTGTTCTTCCTGAAGAGCAAGCAGTTGAAGCAGGTCAGCAAGCTGGCTGTTGGACCAGGCCTCTTCAATGTTAACGAGCCCGTCATCTTCGGTCTGCCAATTGTAATGAATCCGCTTATTATTGTTCCGTGGGTTGTTGCACCCATGATTGTCACCTTAATTACCTATTTTGCCATGTATACAGGGATTGTTCCGCCACCGAACGGGATACAGGTCCCTTGGACCATGCCACTGTTCTTTAGCGGCATGATGGGAACGGGCTCCCTGAGAGGGGGATTATTGCAGCTGTTCAATATGGCCGTCGTTTTTGTCATCTGGTTCCCGTTCCTGAAATTTATTGATCGGATGAACGTTCGTAAAGAGCAGGAAGAGGAAATTAGCGCTTCCACCAAGGAGCAAACGGTTGGAATGTAACACACAGCGGGCAACACAGCTTTATAGATGCGGCAAATAGAGAAAGGAGCAGGACAATGAATCATACTGAGGCAAAAGAGACGGTGCAGAAAGAGATCAAATATCCGTTTCCAACCGATTTCTGGTGGGGCTCCTCGGCCTCCGCTACACAAACCGAGGGTACGGTGGAGGGAGACGGGAAAGGCCCGAATATTTGGGACTACTGGTTTGAACAAGAGCCTAACCGTTTTTATGACGGAGTAGGCCCTGCCAAGACCTCCGGATTCTATACCCGTTATAAAGAAGATATCGCACTCATGAAGGAAATGGGGCACAATTCATTTCGTTTCTCCATATCCTGGTCACGCCTGATTCCGGCGGGGACAGGAGAGGTGAACCAGAAAGCCGTTGAATTTTATAATGCGGTCATTGATGAGTTAAGGCAGGCCGATATTGAGCCGTTCGTGAATTTGTATCATTTTGATTTGCCCATGGCATTGCAGGAGCATGGAGGCTGGGTGAATCGGGACACGGTTGAGGCTTATGTGAAATATGCCAATACCTGCTTTGAGCTCTTCGGTGATCGTGTAGCCAAATGGTTTACCCACAACGAGCCTATCGTTCCCGTGGAGGGCGGTTACCTGTATGATTTCCATTATCCGAATGAACTGGATTTTGGCAAAGCTGTTCAGGTGGCGTATCATACCCTGTTATCAAGCGCAAGCGCGATTCAGTCCTACCGGGAGAAGGGTTATAACGGAAAAATCGGAATCATTCTGAATCTCACTCCGACCTATCCGCGCAGCCAGCATCCGGCAGACCTTCGTGCGGCTGAGATCTGTGATGCATATTTCAACCGGTCTTTTTTGGACCCGTCTGTGACAGGGGAATTCAACCCTGTACTCGTAGAGCTGCTGACCCAAGATGGATATTTGCCATCCATGCTTGACGGGGATCGGGAAATCATACGTCAAGGTACCGTCGATTTATTGGGCATTAACTATTATCAACCGCGTAGAGTCAAGGCGAGAGAAAGTTTGCCTAACCCGAATGCCCCATTTGTACCTGAGCATTATTTCGACTACTATGTCATGCCTGGCCGCAAAATGAATGAGATGCGGGGCTGGGAGATTTACGAAAAGGGCATTTATGACATCCTGACGAATGTACGGCTGAATTACGGAAACATTGAATGCTTTATTTCTGAAAATGGTATGGGCGTGCAAGGGGAAGAGAAGTTCAGGAACGAGCAGGGCATGATCTGTGACAGTTATCGCATAGATTTTATTCGCGAGCATTTAAAGTGGGTGCAGCGGGCGATTTCAGAGGGCTCTAATGTGAAGGGTTATCATCTGTGGACCTTCATGGATAACTGGTCCTGGACGAATGCTTATAAAAACCGCTATGGCTTTGTGTCTGTAGATCTTGAAAATGGTGGACAAAGATCCATCAAGCAAAGCGGATACTGGTTCAAACAGGTGCTTGAACAAAACGGATTTTAAGATGGTCCTTTGGGCCATCTTTTTTTAAGATTACAGAATTTACAAGTTCTCAGCGAAGCTGAGCAATTCTGTAATCGCAAGAAAAACTACCACTAAATGCGGTCTGGCTTCTTTGAACGTACGTCGATAGACGTTTTTCTTTAGATATCGCCGATCAAGCACTCTGCTGGTGAGAAAGTGTATTGTTTTGTATACTTACTTATACTATTTGTGAGCTGACTTTTTCTACAAACCGTGCTATACAACAATATCTAATACAGGTGATCATAAAGATGAATAAATATGAACGAATTGCCCGAGAGGTCAAAGAGCGGATCATGAATAAAACCTATAGCAGTGATGAGCCTATACCTGACGAAATTTCACTGGCCAATGAGTTTCAGGTGAGCCGGATGACTATGAAGAAGGCTTTGGATACGCTGGTCGGCGAGGGACTGTTGATTCGTAAAAGAGGACATGGAACCTTTATCGTCAAGTCAGCCTACAATTCTCCTGTAAACGTAGTTGTGAATGAAATGCTCGGATTGACCAATCTGCTGCGCGGGAAGGAAATCAAGAACAAGATTATTGCATTTGATGTTCAATTTCCCTCGGAGGAAGTGGCAAGTCAATTATTTATTGATCCTAAATCACCTGTATACCATATGATTCGTCTGCGTATCGTGGAAGGCGAGCCTTATGTAATGGAAAAAACGTACATGCCTGTCAACCTGATTAGCGGTCTTACGGAAAAAGTGCTGCACGGTTCTGTTTACAAGCATATTAAGGAGGAATTAGGACTTAATATTGTCGGTTCACACCGTACCATTCGTGCGTCCAAATCCACAAAAATGGATCAGGAGCACCTGATCTGCGCGGCAGATGATCCCATATTGGAGATTGAGCAGGTGGGTTTTCTGGATACGGGCATCCCTTTTGAATATTCCTTCTCACGTCATCGGTACGATAAATTTGTATTTACTACAATGAACCGGATGCGTTAAGTATGAAATTCCCTTACCGTAGTGATAACACATAAGTTAAAGGAGTGTCCCGAAAGGTGATATGCTCCCCATATAGTAGACAGGTGAAAAAACAAAAACCTGTTACTGTATGGGGAGTATTTTTATGGAGAAAAAGAAATTTACGGCATTCGAAAAATTAACGATCCTTCAAGAAATAAAGCAGGGATTGATCGGGATAAAGGCTGCGACCCGGAAATTTGGTGTGACCAAAAACTCAATCGTGAGATGGCGGCGACGGTATCAATTGTACGGTTACGAAGGCCTAGAAGCTCGATCCCACAATCAAAAGTATTCGGCAGAGCTCAAACTCCAAGCGGTTAGGGATTATCTCGAGGGGAAATTGTCGCAAAACCAAATCATCTATAAATATAAGATTGCGAGTACAACCCAACTTGCCAATTGGATTAAGAAGTATAATGGTCATAGCAACAGCTTAACGGCTAATTCAGGAGGAACGAAAGCTATGACCAAAAAAGGACGTGCAACCACTTGGCAGGAGCGGATAGATATCGTGCTGTACTGCCTAGCGAATGGACAAGACTACACAAGGGCGACAAGCCATTTCCACGTGTCTTACCAGCAAGTATATAGCTGGGTAAAGAAGTACGAAGCAGGCGGTGAGGAGGCGTTACGGGATGGTAGAGGACGTACCAAAGTACCTGAAGAGCTGACGGATGCGGAGCGCTGCAGACTGACCATGAAGAAGCTGGAATACGAGAACGAACGACTTCGTGCGGAGAATGCTTTTTTAAAAAAGTTAGAGGAACTCGAAAGGAGGGGACATTAAGTTCCGTTCGTCAGGAGAACATCTACCTGGCCATCCAAGCTGTCCGGCAAGAGGAGTCCTGCTCTATTCAGCTGTTGTGTGACATTGCAGGGATTTCACGGTCCAGTTACTACAAATGGATGAAGCGTGAGCCCAGTTCTCGTGAGACAGACAATGAAAAACTTACCCAGGCTATGCTCCAGTTATACGATAAGGTGGAACGAACTTTCGGGTACCGCCAATTAACCTTACATTTG
>NZ_JBJURI010000069.1:0-1589 GCF_046098255.1 Paenibacillus jiangxiensis | reverse complement strand
TTAAGGTGTTTTCTCACGAATGCTCACTCATTCGCAGGATTTTACTGCCTTGAAAAGCGAAGAGATGAGCGGAGACCCGGACAAAAAGCCGTTGTTTCTTGCAAAAGGGTGTGCAGGAATAGAAGTCGTGCATCTGCGCACCTCTCCCATAAAATGGTTTTCTGCACCTTCCACTCGGCCCTTGGAGGTTCACCCTCCCATGTCTCTACGGGTCTTCGCCCTTACATTCCTTCGTTGTACCTGTCCAAGGCGTGGAGACCGATTGCGTTTAGATGATGGGTCATTTGCCCTTGCGGTTGCCGAACTCGGTTCTCTGTGCTCTCTTTGTTCAAAATCCTGCGAACGAGTCAATCTTCGTTTGACGACGGATATCGGCTAGGCTCGGTTACGTCAATGGACTTGGGCTAGGCGACCCGGATAACCGCGATCTCGGAGCGGTACAGCTCTCCCTTCTGGACCATGCCAATGAGGATGCGAGCGAGTTTGCCAATTAACTTGGTGATCGAAGCCATTTTCTTCATCCCTTTCTTCTGGTTGTACTCATGCCATCGCTTAAAGTCTGGATGTTGGCCAACCAAGGTCAGCACGCCTAGATAAAGATACTTGCGAAGCATGCTGTCCCCGCGCTTGGAGAGCTTGATCTGTCCCTTGAACTTGCCCGAAGTACGTTCCGCTAGATTCATACCGGCCCGGCGCAGCAACTGGCGCCCATGGGCATAGTTGCGCAAATCCCCGGCACAAGCCAGAAGGGCCGCGATGGTTATCGCTCCAAGCCCTTTAATACTTCGCAACTGCTCAGCAAACGGAATACAGCCTAGTAACGTCTTGACTTCCTGCTCGATTTCCTCAAGCAACTTGACGGCATATTCATACGCAGCCAGCAGACGCTGCAAATCACGCCGTGCTTCTTCAGGTGCCTGCGTATCGCCGATACTATGTGCAGCCACCAGAAGAAGCCGGGCGGCCTTCTCTTTGCCACTCGCTCCGCCGGCACGTTTCATCCCCTGCTCACGCCAAGTTTCGATCACCTCATCCGCACAAAGGCCCTGCAGATCGACAGGCAACGGAAAGGCATGGAGCGACGCCAGAGAACGCAAAATGGTCCAGTCCGGGAAGACCGAACGGAATTCCGGAAACTTCAGATCAATCCAGCGGATGATGCGATTTCCCAGGCTCACCTGCTGTTTGACCCAAAATTCTCGATCACTCATGACCGTCTTGAGGCGTTCGAACATGGCCGCCTCCGGCGTATAGTCGGTGTAAAAGCCTCGGCTCACCACATCAGCAATGTTCAAGGCATCCTTGGGATCGTTCTTGGACGGGGAATTGTCGCGATTTTCTTTATTGCGATGCACCGTCACCGGGTTCACCAGCACCACCGTGATCCCTTGCTCCCGCAACCAATTCGCGAGATTAAACCAATAGTGGCCTGTGGGCTCCATGCCGATGATGAGTGAGGACAGATGATGTCTGTCCTGTACGTCACGCGTCCAACGCAGAAACTTCTCAAAACCTTCCCGCGTGTTCGCAAACGACAGATGGCGCGGTGTGAGGACACGCCCCCGAAAATCGGTCACCTGGGCGGCGTG
>NZ_JBJURI010000068.1:0-1871 GCF_046098255.1 Paenibacillus jiangxiensis | reverse complement strand
CCTTGTATGTTAAGAGCATCTCCTGATTTGGGGTTGCTCTTTTCCTTTTGCTCTTTGAAAAATGAATAAGTTGAAATGATGTTGTCCCGGTGGGGGACGCAGCCCAAGTGAAGCGCGGGAGCGGCCCGAAGGGACGAAAAAAATGTGTTTGCGATCCTGGGCTGTCCTTGGGAAAATGCCAGTAGGTGTCACCGACGGGAATGTTCCTTCTCCTCCTGTTGACCCGTAATTCGGGTTCTTCCAGTTTTAGAGTGTTCCCTTGGCCTCTTCCGTATTTTCCTACACGCTGACTGTTTCCCGCGCGTCACCATCCCTTTCGCATAGCAGAGAAAGGTTCGTGCACCGATGGGCCGCGGTGTATTCCAATAGCTCGCAAGGCTGTTAGCGGAGAGATTCCCAAGGACATCCCAGGACCGTAGGCACCGAGTTCAAGTGAAAGGAGGTGAACCCCATGCCCCACATCTTATTTGTCGGGATCGATGTAAGCAGTAAGAACAACGTCGTCTGTTGTCTTCCCGAAGGCGACAGCACAAAGCCTTTGAGTCGCTTTACCGTCGCCAATGACGAACCTGGTGTGTTTGCTTTGCGTGAGCGGATCGTGGCGCTGATGCAAAAGCACAGCCTTACGCACATCCGCTTCGGTTTAGAGGCGACCGGACCGTTCTCCAGTCATCTGGCCCGCTATTTGCATAGCGTGTTGCGTTTCGCTCCGTTCGAACATAGCGTCTATATGTTCAATCCCAGTCTCATCAAGGCGTTCAAGAAAATGCACTTCCTGGACGCCCCGAAAAACGACAGGGTAGACGCCTGGTTCATCGCCGCGAAGCTCCGATCCGGTCATCTACCCCGTGCCTTCACGTGGAGCGAACCCATCGCTGCTTTGCAGCGTCTCTGCCGGACTCGTTTCCACGTAGTACAAACTTTGACACGGGAGACCAATTTCCTGCTGACCAACCTGTTTCTAAAGTTTAGCAGCTACGCGGCAGGACCGTTCGGCAAGAAGACGTCGGTGACGAGTCTCGCAGTGCTTGAGCAATTTGTTAGCGTCGAGGACATCATCGATATGTCTGTGGAGGATCTCATCGCCTTTGTGTCTGAATGCGGTAAAAACCGCTTCGAAAACCCTGAGGAAGTTGCCCGAGCCTTGCAGAAGGCCGCACGCTCTTCCTATCGGCTGCCCAAGGCCATGGCCGACGCTGTGAACCTTGCGATGGCTTCCAACATCCGGGTTATCCGCTCGCTCCAAGAGCAGGCAAAATCGCTGCAAAAAGCGATTGAAGAGCATCTGTCCACGATCCCACAGACACTTACGTCAGTGCCGGGAATTGGCCCGATCTTCGCTGCTGGAATCATCTCGGAAATTGGCGACATCTCGCGGTTTCCAAACCAGATGGCGCTCGCGAAATATGCGGGTCTGGCCTGGACGGAAAACCAGTCCGGCGACTTTAAAGGTGTTGAATCTCGGCTCATTAAATCCGGCAACCGCTACCTGAAGTACTACTTCACCGAAGGCGCAAAAAGTGTCCAGGTGCACGACACCGTATTTGCGCAGTACTTCAGCCTCAAAAAGGCGGAGCCCGCGAAATACGCCGAAAAACGTGCCCTTGCGCTTACAGCTCGTAAATTGGTGCGGTTGGTCGACTATCTGCTACGAACCAACCGACTTTACGAACCCAGAGAGGTGATCCAGCAACACGGATAACATAGGTTCACGAACAAACCACCTATTTCCCGGTACATAAGGAAATATCTGAAAATCCGGGTAGGGCAGGTTTAGTTTGGGTTTGCCTTTTTTTCGGTCCACCCCCTGAAAAAGTGACAGCACGCGAAAATCCCTTTCATTCAGGGTCTTGACATCGTACCGCTGCTCT
>NZ_JBJURI010000067.1:0-1892 GCF_046098255.1 Paenibacillus jiangxiensis | reverse complement strand
CTGGTCGAGTAGACGTGAACCTCACGGCTCACGCCCCTCACAGATCCGTACGTGCCCAATTAAGGCATACGGCTCCTCATATCATCATTTACAAGGTTGCAATGATTAGCCATAGATATTCACATAGATTTTGGGCTCTGGTAAAGGGTTACGTTTCAGAAAGAGATTAAACTTGTCATATGTGAAGCTTCTTCTCTGACTTCTGCGATTCAGCCATTTAAATAGCGCTTTGATAATCTGAAATTTGTATACGGACAGTGATCGGCTATTGTCAGTTATCCCGTAATAGCGGTAGTGTCCTGTTAGCTTCGCCCGTATTGTTTTCATTAGTTCTTTCACGTCTTGATGGCGCTCTGCTTTCAACCATTCTTTGAAAGCTTTCACTTTCGACTTAAACTTCTTTCCGCTTGTCTTCCGCTTTACTCTGAATTTGCCCTTGCTGCTTTTGCTGCAGTAGTGAGTAAAACCTAAGAAATCAAACGTTTTGGGTTTCCCTAATCCTTTTCGCTTCCGGTTTTCCTCGGCGAAGCGTCCAAATTCTAGAATTTTCGTTTTCTCTTCTGCGATCTGTAAGTCGAATTTGGACAGACGCTTGATTAGCGCTGCATAGAATCGCTCTGCATCATCCTTGTATTGAAAACAGCACACGTAATCATCAGCGTATCTGATCATACTTGTTTCGCCGCGGCACGCTGTCTTTACTGCAACCTCGAACCATAAGTCCAAAGCATAATGCAGATAGATATTCGCAAGTATTGGCGAAATCAATGACCCTTGGGGAGTACCGGATTCTGTTGGTTCCCACGTGCCCTGTTCCATGACCCCGGCTTTCAGAAAGCGCCAGATTAGTCTTTGAATATTAGGGTCTGCTATTCTCTCTCCAAGGAATTTCATGAGCCATTCGTGGTTGACATTCGTGAAGAAGCTACGAATGTCGGCATCCACGATATAGCTGGTTTTTCCATACTCGATGATGCGATTCAATGCTTTCAGGGCGTCATGACCGCTTCTTCCCGGTCGGAAACCGTAAGATAGGTTAAGAAAATTCTGTTCGTAGATAGCCTGTAGAATCTTGTTCAGTCCCAATTGCACGATTTTATCCTCATAAGAAGGGATGCCGAGCGGTCTTTTGCTTTTCTCATCCTTGGGTATATATGTTCTTCTTACGGGTTGCGGTCGGTACATTTTTCTTTTTAGCCGTTCTACCAAGTCCTCGATGTTTGACGCCAAATTTTCCTCATACGCTGCTTTTGTGACTTGATCGACACCTGTTGCTTTGTTTCCATCCAGTTCCCGATGGCATTGCGTCAGCAGTTCCTTGTTCAAGAGGTGATACAGCGATGTGAATTGCTCTTTTGGCTTTTCTTTTGCAACCTCTGCTATTCTTGCTAGTTTTGTTTGCATTTTTGGCCTACTCCTGTGTGTAGAAAATGTGTCCCTGGCAAGATCGATGATATGTCACTGCCTTCCCTCTGCCGACATTACTCGGTTTCATCGGTAGTACGCAGTGATCCGACTCCCTGTCCATCATTTGACGTTCTCCCTTGTGATCGGTTGTTTGTCATACTTCCTTTTTTCGAAGAATGGGCAGGGTCTCCCAAGTTGCTGTGAAGTCATTGTATAGCATGCCTGGCTCTTCGACCCCGGGAGAGCTCATTCATCCTCGCCCTTAACGCATGAATGAGTATTGTCTTCCGTACTTTCGAAAACGTCGACCTCTCCGGTTCACTCTTTTCGAGGCTCAGTCACTTTCAGGCCTACTACCTGGCTGTCTACGCTTAACGTCTGAAATTACTTCCAGCCGTCCAAGACTCGCTATTGGTGGCTTGGCTTTAGCCTTTCCAAGCAGGATTTCCACCTGCTAAACTTCACAACCTAAGCTTGGTCGCACC
>NZ_JBJURI010000066.1:0-3526 GCF_046098255.1 Paenibacillus jiangxiensis | reverse complement strand
TGGTTTCTTTTTGTTTGACGAAATGTAAGAGAGGGTCGTCCCTTAGTCATCTATGATGACTTTTGGGACACCCTCTTTTTGCTATCGAATGATCAATCGATCAGAGTATTTTCTAAGCTAACAGTTATCCTCGCGCTTATTCAGCCGAGAAAAACAAGGTTACTTTTCTAACGGTTACAGGCGCGCTTATTATGGCGAAACAGCTCTTTTATCTGCGAAAAACGGGAAATAGGCTCACTGGTAACTGTTACAGCTTGTTCCTGCCCGTTTTTACCCAAATAGCGCCGCTCACAACCGCTAGAATTTTCGCGCATTTTATACGTACTCGCACCTATTCCCCGGCCAAGCATCAATTGCGGTTTTTTGAGTCAAAAATGATCAGAAATTTGAGGAGGCAACGGCAATTGGAGGAATGGGGTAACAATAATATAGATGCACAAAGGATAGCGCCGAGTTTAGTTATTGCAGCAGCAAATGTCATGGGATTTTACAAACCCTTATCTGCGGGCTTATAATACGAGTCATATATTTTTCACCGGATCAGCAATTTAGAGAAACTGGAGGAAGTCCATATGAGTCTGTTTAAACGTCCCGCGCTTGCGGATTGTGTCCCTGAGCTTGTAGCCACCGCAAGAGGGGACCGTCCGGCTTCGCTTGTCATTCGTGGAGGCACGCTCGTCAATGTCATTTCAGGCGAAATGATTCCGGGCATGTCCATAGCCGTACAAGGGGCCCGAATCGCCTATGTGGGCAAGGATGTCAGCCATACGATCGGCCCGGAAACGATGATCATTGAAGCGGAAGGACGTTATATCGCGCCTGGTTTGCTGGACGGGCATTGTCATATCGAAAGCACACAGCTGACCGTGACCGAATTTGCAAAAGCCGTGCTTCCGCTGGGCGTCACCGGGGGCTTTTTCGATGCCCATGAAATTTCCAACGTGCTCGGCCTGAAGGGACTTCGCCTTATGCTAGAGGAAGCGCGGACAACACCGATGGCCGCTTATATGCAGGTCGCGTCCTGTGTGCCCTCCACGAATGCGGAGCTGGAGACAACCGGTGCCGCCTTTGGCCCGGAGGAGGTGGCTGAGGCGCTAAGCTGGGGACCGGACATGATCGGCCTCGGGGAAGTGATGAATTTTCCCGGTGTCGTGTATGGTGAAGAAACGATGATTGGCGAAATACAGGCAACGCTGCGTGCGGGCAAAGTGGCTGACGGACACTTCACATGGGCGTCCGATGATTGGCGGCTGCCGGTGTATGCGGCCAGCGGCATTACGGGAGACCATGAATGTGTGACCCCGGAGGATGTAGCTGAGCGCATTCGGCTGGGCATGTACGCCAAAATGCGGCAGGGCTCTGCCTGGCATGATGTGGCTGAAACGATCAAAGCCTGTACGGAGATGGGGCTGGACACCCGCCGCATGATGTTGGTGACGGATGACCGCAGCTCGGAGTCGCTGCTCAAGGAAGGGCATATGAATTTTGTCGTTAGACATGCTATCGCTCAAGGAGTTAAGCCTGTCACCGCTTTCCAGATGGCAACGATTAATACGGCGGAACGGTTCGGAGTGGCGCGGGATATCGGAGCCGTTACTCCCGGTTCCATTGCGGATATCATTCTGCTGGACGGCAGGCTTGCGGATGTGAGGGTATCGGCAACGATTGCCGCCGGGTGTCTTGTGGCCGAGAACGGCAAAATGATTGCAGATTGGGACAGCTTTGCGTATCCCGAAGAGGCCTTGAATACAGTGCATCTTGACCGGACGATTCCTGCCGCCGATTTCGTGCTGCCGGCACCGGTTCATACAGGCGGCACGGAAGCGCGGATTATCAAGGTAACGGAAAATCACGTTGAAACCAAAGAAGTTAAAATGACCGTTCCCGTGGAAGATGGGAAGGTTGTTACAGGCCCTGGCAAGGATCTATGCAAAATTGCCGTATTTGAGCGCCATAAGGGAACAGGCAACAGCTCTGTCGCTTTGGTCACCGGCATCGGATTTACGGAGCCGGCTGCCATAGCCATGACCGTGGCGCATGACAGCCACAATCTGCTCGTGATCGGCAATGATGACGAAATGATGGCCCGTGCCGCTAACCAGGTCATTTCCATGAAAGGCGGGTCTGCGGTGATATCGGCTTCGGGGGAAGCTTTAATGCCGCTGCCGATTGCGGGGTTGATGTCCCCCGCTCCGTTTGCCGAGGTTGCGCAGCAGTCCGAAGGCATCAGCACAGCTCTACAGCGTGCGGGCTGCATGCTCAACAACGCGTTTATGACGCTTTCGCTGTTGGCGCTTGTTGTCATTCCGGAAATCCGGTTGTCCGATAAGGGACTTGTAGCCATTGGGGCGGACGGTATCCATATGGTACCGCTGTTCACGACTGAGCAGACAGAGAAGGTGTAGTAGGGAACTACAAGGACATGCTGTGTTTCGGATTTGCAAGCAGGCGGCTTCCACCGGGAAGCCGCCTTGTTAAGTCCTGAAGCTGGGCTGCATCAAAGCGAAAGCGGTGTGAACGCAGCCTGCTGAGAGCCATGCTCCTTTCGATAGCGGGAGGGAGTAACTCCGTTCCATTTTTTGAAGGTGGCGATAAAGTAGCTTAAATTGTCAAAGCCCACCTCCAGGGCGATGTCCACCACCTTGCGGTCAGTTTGCTCCAGCAGCAGGCTGGCTTTTTGGACACGGTAATGGTTCATATATTCGATTGGGCTTTTTTGCACCATCTGTTTGAAGAAGCGGCAAAAATGTCCCTCGCTCATGCCCGCCTTGTCTGCGATGGATTTCAGCCGGACAGGCTCCTGATAGTGCTCGTGGATATAACCGATCGCCATTTTGACGCGTTCAACCTTGGATTGACCGGTGTTTGCTTCCGGCGGTTCTCCTGCGGCTGAGGTCATATGCGGGTACATGCTGGCGAAAATGGCATACAGTTGGGCTTTCGTTGAGATTTCCTTGGCAGGATGCCGGGTTTCATGATCCCGCAAAATTTTGTCCAACGATTCCAATACCTCCCCGCCCCAGGCTTCCGTTGCTTTAATATGGACCGGGGGCAGCAGTGTTTTGTGAAGCACCGGCTCGATAAAGCGCTGCTGGATCACATCGGGGGCGGGGCTGAGCAGCATTTTCGGATCAAAAACGACGGCAGAGAAGACACAGTGAGCATCGTGATGCAAATAGCCGGCATGCAGCGTTCCGCTGTTCACAAACAGTGCTTCGCCTGCTTTGACCTCGCTGTGCTGCATATCCGTCTGAAAGAGGGCGCTTCCGCTGCGCACCAGGATAAACTCCATTTCGTCATGCCAATGGCAGTCCAGCACACAATTGCCGTTTAACTGCTCGACATCGGGATATACACTTACGGGGAAGGACGGGTTGCCGTGTATCCGGTTTTCGCGGAGTGTTTCGCGTCTCATTTTACATACTCCTAACTGAGGCTTGAATGGCCACATATATTAGTTCTATAATTGAAATCGAACAGGTTATTTTAATTACCAAATTATTCTATCGTGAAAGGTCGTGCAGGA
>NZ_JBJURI010000065.1:0-5336 GCF_046098255.1 Paenibacillus jiangxiensis | reverse complement strand
TGGTTTCTTTTTGTTTGACGAAATGTAAGAGAGGGTCGTCCCTTAGTCATCTATGATGACTTTTGGGACACCCTCTTCATTAAGGGAGCAGATATTCCATTGATCAATTCTTCAGTACATATCCCTTCCGTTCTGCTGGACCGCCTTGAGCGGTATGTCCGCTCTTGTCAGCCGAAGGAGGCATGCGGAGCACTGCTTGGTCATATTGAAGAGGAGCAACTACATATTTCCGAGTTTATCCCCATTCCGAATACCGCTGTTGACCCGTACCATCATTTTGAATTCGACGGGCCGGCTTGGGTCAACTGTGTGATGCGGGAAACAGCTTTAATCGGCATTTTCCACTCACATCCCACATCCTCCCCTGTTCCATCGGAAGAGGATTTGCAGCACCTGCAACTGTTCGGCGCCGGCTTAACGGCCTATTTAATCACAGGGGCCGGCAATCCATCCGGGTTCATGTTCACCGTAGCCTATCTGGTTGCTTCCGGCACTGCACCACCATCGTTATTAACGCTTGAGCTTGTGCCTTTACGCGTGACTTAAATGATTGTATAAATCCGCCAGATTGGTTACGCCACGCTTCATGATTTCACTCATGTAACAAACCCATAATTTCGCGGTCATCTTTGCGTCTTCCAGGGCATGGTGTCTGACTGTTACAGGTATGCCGTTTGATAGGAGCAGATCATCCAGAGTATAGCTGCCTGGCTGCGGATCCAGCCATTTGGCCAGCATCATCGTATCGATCACCCGATGGGTCAGCTGAACCTTGGACGTTTTCCAAAGCGCCGCGTTTAGAAAAGCTTTATCATGAGAGCTTGCATGAGCGACAAGCACCCTGCCGCCGACAAATGACATAAAGTCATGCAAGCCGTCCATCAAAGCCGGAGCATCGTTGCTCATTTCCTGGGTAATACCCGTCAATTCCGATATGTGCTCCGGAACCGGTACGCTAGGTTTGACCAGCGTATAGAACTGTTCCTTCTCCATAACTGTGTCGCCCACCACACGCACAGCACCGAAGGACAATATTTCATCCCCATGCTGGGGCGAGAAGCCAGTCGTTTCCAGATCAAACACCACAGTCTCAAGCCTTTCCAAGGGAGTCCGCATGGCCTCCGACCGGCGCTGTTCACGGGCGAGTGAACGGATAAATGCCATCTGCTGCGCGGTCGGGGCCCCCAACACGGAAGCAATTGCTGACGGCATGCCGCCTTGACGGAACACACTCCAAAATCCGCCGCCGCCCCTAACCGGCTCTTTCATAATTTTCTCCTTTCCAAAAAGCGAAGCTGTCTCTGCAGCGCCCTGTGCACTCTTCTGACCACAGTGAGGCTTTCCCGGAGCTCATACCACAGCTCACGCTGCTTCAGCTGCTGAACAGGCATATAACCGCTGCTGACAAAAAGCCCTTCCTCTTCCTTGTAAGGTGTGCTGTTTCGGAATTGGAGCGCGATTAGAAAAGCCCGCTGACAGGAATCCAATAGCGGAAAAGGGGCTGCTTCGAGCGAAGCCAGTTTTTTCAGCCGTCTTAACGTCGACGTTTCTGTTACGCCATTTTGCAGCGCCATGAACCTGACAGCGTTCACCAGCGGAATATAGCAGCCGTATTTGATATCGAAATCCCCGGCATGCTCCCCAAAGCGCTCAGTAACGATTTGACCTAAAATGTTCAGGGTCGCTTTATGCTTAACGGTATTGCGAAGAACTGCTGCCGCAAGGCCCGAATCCCTGCGAAACACGGCGCTGAAGGACTCTTTCCACTGTCTGGACAAGCCTTCATCTCCCGCGATATGCCTCATATCAGAGGCAATAATCAAATGCCGGATCGGATCCCAGCTGTAATCGGAGCTCCACTCCTCCAGCTGTTTCTTCCATGCTGCGGTCTTCTGTCGCCATAATGGCTCAGAGCACATGACCTTGCCTTCGCATTTACGGTAGCCGAGCCGTTCCAGCATATCCGAAAGGCGTGACCCAAAGGCAGCAAAATAAGCTTCCTGCTCCTCATCTGCTTCGTCGCTGATAATCATTCCGTTATCCTGATCGCTCCAGAGCGTGGATTCCGAGCGCCCCATACTCCCAAAAGCTATAAAGGCATAAGGGACGGGAGGAGGGCCGAAGCCATCCTCATCCATCCCTTGTTCGCATAACTGTACAGCCTTTGCGGAAATTGCATCATGCATCTCGTTAACCTGCCTGAGCCAAGCCTCCGTAGAGGCTTCGGTTCGTATTTCCAGCAGGCGATGCTGGGTATCCATCCTTGCCTGTCGCAAGCGATCAGGCGAATCGGCGTTAAGAATCGCCTCAAATGTTATATTGAACGCTTCTGCGCGCTGCGATTCCATACCGCCAGCCTCCCTCGCTCGAACCAACCGTCATTATTAATTCAATATGCGTTTCTCAGCATCAGCAATCAATTTCATTTGCTCAGGATAACCGTATGTGCCATGTTCGCTCATATCCAGACCCATCGTTTCCTCTTCTTCAGTAACACGAATGCCCATTACTGCTTTCATAGCACCGAGGATAATGAAAGAGATGATCAAAACGAATGCGAATGTGCCGATCAGACCGAGCAGCTGTACGCCAAGCTGCCCGAAACCGCCGCCATAAACAAGACCCGCTTTGCCTACACCAGTGATTTCTACCAGTTCAGGTTTTGCAAAAATACCCGTGGATACCGCACCCCACATCCCTGCAACACCGTGCACGGAGAAGGCGTAGATTGGATCGTCAATGCGTCTGCGCTCCAGCCATTGTGCTGTGAAGAAAGTGATGATACCTGCAACGGCACCTATAATAACAGCCGCCCACGGAGCAACAAATGCACAAGAGCCTGTAATGGCTACGAGAGCCGCCAGTACACCGTTCAGCATGCTTGGAATATCCGCCTTGCCGAATACCATCCAGGATACAGCCAGGGCGAAGACGGCGCCTGCTGCAGCCGCGATATTGGTTGTCAGGGCCACATAACCGAAGAAACCGTCGTTCATAGCGGAAACGGCGCTGCCAGGGTTAAATCCGAACCAGCCGAACCAGAGGATGATTACACCGAGGATGGAATAAACCTGGTTGTGTCCTGGAATGACATTCGGCTTGCCATCCTTGTTGTATTTGCCGAGACGCGGCTTCAGTAAAATGGTAGCCACCAGCGCAGCCGTTGCACCTGTCAAATGAACTACCGTTGAGCCAGCATAGTCCTGCATGCCGAGCTGGGCCAGCCAGCCGCCGCCCCATACCCAGTGGGCTACAACCGGATAAATAACAATGGAGAACAAAAGACCGAAAACAATATATACGCTCAGTTTAGCGCGTTCAGCCATACCGCCGCAAGCAATGGCCAGCGAGATGGCGGCAAAGGCAAAGTGGAACAGAAACATGATCGTTACAGGTACGTCCAAAGCGGACAAGGAGTCAAAAGACGGCGCTGCATCGGCTCCGCTTACGAAGAAACCCGTAAGCCCCATAAAGCCGTTGCCGTTGTCATTGCCGAAACCAAGACCAAAGCCCAGCGCCCAAAACGCCAGAGCAGATACACCGAGTGTCAATACCGTTCTGCCGGCTACGTGACCGGCGTTCTTCATTCTTGTCGATCCCGCTTCAAGCAAAGCAAATCCGGCTTGCATGAAAAATACGAGGATAAACGCCAGGAAGGTGAACGCAGAGTTCAAGCCAGCCTGCAGCTGAACGTTGGTCGGCCCCTCCTCCGCTGCGAAAGCTCCGACCGGAAAAGCCAGTATGGTCAGCAAAGCAAGCAGTGGAATCAACCATTTTTTCTTCATCAAAAACACTCCCTTTAATGTCACTTATCTTTACATATCGTGAAATCGTTAATGTCATTATAAGCAGAAGATAAGAAAGTTGACAAGAGAATTTTTCAAAAAGCAAGAAAAATGATAAACGGCCTCTAGTCCCATGCCTATAAGTCCTTTATCCTTGCTGCTATTTTCGTGAAAAAGCGTGACGTTTGACTGTACGGTTACGGATCATGTATCATAAGAAAAACGTCTATCGACAGCCACAACTTGTGGGGCCAATGATTTATCAAGGAATCGCGAGGTGAGCGCAAATGGGGATATGAAGCTGTACCGGATCGGCGAACTTGCCAAAGCCGCCGGCGTAAGTGAACGGACGATCGATTATTACACGAAGATGGGACTTATTGCTCCCGAAGAACGTTCTTTGAAAAATTATCGCCTTTACAGCGATGAAACCTTGAAAAGACTCGAACGTATTAATCAGATGAAACAAGAGAAATACAGCCTGGAAGAGATCAGGCAATCGCTTGAGAAATGGAGCGGGATAAGCAGCGAGGAACAGGTAACCGATAAGCTTACGACCCTTGAAATGCATATGCAGCGCTTGGAGAGGGAAGTACACGAGCTGCAGCCTCTTCTCAAGCAGTTAAAGCCGGTTCAGGCCCGCAAGGTGCTTACCGGGCTGCTGCCGCAAAGCGCAGCCTGCATTGAAGCGCTGAAGTATCTGCTCGAGCACAGTATGTAGATTCTCTTGTCCAATTCAACTTTATTTATTTTGGAGGTAATTGAATATGAGCGGCATGTATCTATTGGTGATCATTGCCTTTATCTTTTCGTTGTGGGCGCAGTTTCGTGTCTCCGGCACGTTCAAGCGCTGGGCCAAGGAGAGCAACCAGAGAGGCATGACCGGCTACGACGCAGCCCGGCATATGCTGGATTCCAACGGGCTGCACGATGTTCCGATTGAACCGGTGAGAGGCACACTCTCTGACCACTATGACCCGATCAACCGCGTTGTCCGTCTGTCGGAGCCTGTATATTACGAGAGCTCCATCTCGGCCATCTCCGTCGCCTGCCACGAGGTGGGTCATGCTATTCAGCATAAGGAGCATTATCCGTTCCTGACGATGCGCCATCGCGTTTTCCCGGTCGTGAACATCGCTTCCGGCATCGCGCCATTCCTGCTGATTGCCGGAATGTTGTTTCAATCGTTTAATCTGATCGGTCTCGGGATCATCTTCTTTTCTGCTACCGTAGCATTTCAATTGATCACCCTGCCGGTTGAATTTAACGCATCGAACCGCGCCCGTGAAATTATGGTCTCGGAAGGCTATATTCGCAATGATGAAGAGCGCGGTGTAGCCAAGGTGCTCAACGCAGCGGCACTGACCTATGTGGCAGCCGCCCTGGTCTCCCTGCTCGAGCTGATTCGTCTCATCGGAATCTTCAACAACCGCGATTAACAGAAAATACAACACAACAAAGGGTGCCCTCCGGGCAATGTCATTTAGTTAAGGCGCAGGGCCAAAAATCAAAAAAAGAGCAGGTTATCGAAAAGATAGCCCGCTCTTTTTT
>NZ_JBJURI010000064.1:0-7883 GCF_046098255.1 Paenibacillus jiangxiensis | reverse complement strand
AAAGTGAGCATGATGTGCATTGCTTGAACGGTGTGGGTTAGCATGAACGAGGAAATCGGAAAAATTCAGGTTCAAGCTGCAAAGAGGATTAGGGTCTTTTTATTTTTTCGGTGCCTTGCTCCGCTCCCTTCCTTCTCTCTCGGTCGGTTTCATCGCCTAAACGCTCTGCTTTCTCCAAAGAACGTCTCATGACCTCGATCCGATCTGCTTCTCCATAAGGCACGATCAAAAAAAATAATAGACCCATTCGATGGTCCTGAATAGCGTAACAACAGGCATTTTCGTGCCTCATTTGATCCGTTATTTTCTTTAACGTGCCTAAAGTATATTTTCGGTTCCCGGTTTTCTGTTTTTCTTTACCTGATCAAACGGGATAAACGTGCAAAGCCCCCGGGCAGCGAGTTCACATGCCTTGCCATGATCGGCTGGCGGCTTGACTGTCAAGCACTGATAATGAGGTTGAGTCAATAACATTAGTTAACTTAACTTTCGTAGCATGAAATCGGCAAACTTGCAAGAAGGGGATTCGAATTCCTCAGAACCCAGTAGCTACAAAGGTTTAAGTGGATTTGGGCTCTGCGAAAGTTGGGATATTAAGTCGAAAAGACGAAAGAAAGGATGAATTTTAATGATACCGGGAGAAAAAATATAAATCTGGACGAAATGAGAGAGGGTGAAAAGAAAGAAGGGACAGCTTTCCGTTGAAGGAAGAACGAGCTGTCCATTTTTTGCTAGTCAGTCAGCAGAAAACCGGCACGTTCCAGGGCCTGACATGCCTGATCAAGCCGTTCCTGATCTGGCGCAGTCAGCGTATGAAGATGAATGCCGCCGGTCAGCTCCGACAAATAGGATGCGTTGGTGGAAGTGATGCGCAGAATAAATTCATGAACGTCCTGGCGGGTGGAAGCCAGAATGGGAGCGGTAATCTCACCGTAAACCGGGTGCTCGACAATGACGTCCTTCACAGTAACCCCGTAATCCACAATCAGCTGCAGTTCCTCCTCAGTCCGCTCGGGACCGTGCTGAACGGCGACAATCCGTTCAATCGGCCTGTCGGAAGCCTCGGGTGTTGCCAAATACATATAACCCTGGCTTGTTGCCATAATCGGTTCATTCCTCGCCTTAAGCAGTGTAATATCCTGCACAATAACCTGGCGCGATACGGATGCCCTGCGGGCCAGTTCGCTGCCAGTAAGCGGGGAATGCTCCTTCAGCCATTGCAGCAGCTTCTCTCTCCGCTCTGTACCACTTAGCTTAGTCTCTTCGTTCATCTATTTTAATCCTCCTTTTACACAGCTATAGCTTGTTTATCGCCGTTTCATGCAGAGTGCTCAGCAGCGAATCCACTTCCTGCAGAGTTGTATGCTGTCCGAAAGAAATGCGTATGAAACGGAGAGCCTCCTGATCTGACGTCCCCAAAGCTTTGACGGAAGGGGACGGCTCCTGCTGTCCTGCGGCGCATGCGCTTCCGGTGGATATGCTTATCCCGCTGCGGTTGCATTCTAACATTATATACTGTCCTTCGGCTTTCAGAAAATAGCAGCCTGCAATATGAGGCACCACCTGTACGTGGGTTTCGTCCACTACAGACTGTAAAGGGATGCCGAGTCGATGCGCCTCCGTGAAAAGATGGGATCTTAATATCCGGAAATACTGCGAGAGCTCTGTCATTTGCCGGACCATTGCCTTAGCGGCGGTCACAAAGGCGCCGATACCCGGAACGTTGACAGTGCCCGGCCGGAAGCCTTTTTCATGCGTGGTTCCGGGGTAGACGGGCTTCCATTCGACTCCGGGGCGAATATACACCGCTCCCACTCCTTTCGGACCGTAAACCTTGTGGCTGGATACTGTAAGTACATCGAAGCCCAGCTCATCCGCATGAACGGGTATTTTACCGAAGGTTTGAACCGCATCGGTATGCAGGAGGATATTGCGTTTTTTTAGAACTGGTGACAGCTCCTGCAAGTCCTGAATGATCCCGGTTTCCGAATTGGCATGCTGTATGGAGACGAGCCCCGTATTCGCCCTTATATGGCTGAGCAGAATTTCAGGGGTGATCCGACCGCTGCCGTCCGGCTGTATGATGGAGATTTCCCAGCCCTGGCTCTGCAGCAAAGCCGCCAGATTGCGGATCGATGAATGCTCCACCGAGGTAGTAATAAAATGCCTCCGGTCCGCGGGCAGCCCGTTTAATACGGATTGCAGAGCAAGTATGTTGGATTCCGTACCCCCGCTTGTAAAATAGATTCCATCCTCATGTCCATGAATCAGGGCGGCGAGCTTCTTGCGGCAGTAATTAAGGATATGCTCGGCTTTCCCACCTGCGTCGTGCAGGCTGCTTGCATTCCCGTAGACCTCTTTATTCAATTCTTGAAACACCTGCATGGCTTCTTCGCTCATCGGGGCAGATGCGGCGTAGTCGAGATATATCATTTTTTCTCTCCTCTATGCGGAAGTCAAATATCAAATAAAAACCTTGAGTTTATTGTAGGGATGTGTAAATATAAGTGTCAAGACACATGTAACGACAAGAGGTGTTGATATGTTCGATCGATCGGTAATTGTGATTGGCGGCGGAGCTGCGGCGCTGTCCCTGGCTGCGGCAATGCCCGAAGATATACAGATAACGCTGCTTACCAAGAGCACTACTGCTCGCAGCAACTCTATGCTGGCACAGGGAGGAATTGCCTCTTTCCACCAGACAGGAGATTCTGCGGCGGAACATCTGGCCGATACGCTCTCTGCCGGGGGTAGACACAATGACGTTAATGTGGCCACCAGTATCATTCAAGACGGCAGGCGTATGATTGAGCGGCTGCTGGAGCAGCGATTCCCCTTTGACCTTGATAAGTATGGAGAACCACAGCTTGGTCGGGAAGGGGGGCACCACAGGAACCGGATTTTCCATGCAGGCGGGGATGCGACAGGTAGAATGCTGGTGCAGCATCTGGCGGGGCGTCTGCAAGAGAATGTCCGGGTGATGGAGCAGGTCACGGTGTATGAGCTGCTGTTGGAACAGGGCAGATGCATGGGAGTGCTTGCCAGCCATGAGGAGACAGGGCTGTTTGAGATGAGGGCGGGTGCCGTGGTTATCGCGACCGGAGGTTGCGGCAGCCTGTTCAGCCGTCATACCAATGATGCAACGGTAACCGGCGACGGCCTCATGATGGCTTACGAGGCAGGCGCCGAGCTAACAGATTTGGAATTCACCCAGTTTCATCCGACCCTGCTCGTTCATGAGGACATTTGCTACGGACTCGTTTCCGAGGCGGTGCGCGGTGAGGGAGGAGTAATCCGGGACGAAAACGGCAGACGCATTATGAGCGGACGACATGCGATGGGTGACCTTGCTCCGCGTGACGTGGTAGCCAGGGTGATGCATGAGGAAATCCGCAGCGGACACTCCCTGTATATCGATATCAGCGGATGCGACGATTTTACTGACCGGTTTCCGACGATCTCAAGCATATGCGAGGCTGCGGGGGTGGATATCAGCGAGGGCCGTATTCCGGTTGCTCCGGGCATGCATTTTCTAATGGGAGGCATCCGTGTAAACGAATGGGGTGAGAGCACTGTCCCAGGCTTGTATGCAATAGGTGAGGCCGCTTGCACGGGTCTGCACGGAGCCAATCGGCTGGCCAGCAACTCGCTGCTGGAAGCTTTGGTCATGGGCGACCGGGTGGCACAGCGGATTGCACAGGTAGTGCCTGCCCGGATAACAGACGAGAGCGCGCATAGCCTTTCGGTACAGGATAGGGACGGCTGTTATGAAGTTCCCCGTATCCCCCTTGAAGAGCTGCAGCGGCGCATGAATGAGTCTGTGTCCATCCAAAGGAGCGGGGAAGAGCTTCAAGCCCTGTACCGCTGGCTGCATGAAGTGCAAACCGACCCCATTCATGTGCAAAAGATCACAAAAGAACAGCTTGAGCGCCTCCATTTGTGGCAGCTTGCCAAGCTCGTTACAGCCTCTGCATTGCTGCGCGAAGAAAGCAGGGGCGCCCATTATCGGACCGATTTTCCTGCAACCGATGATGCGGGATGGAAAGGAAAGCAAATCATTCACAGCCGGAACGGCATACAAATCAGAGAAAATGAAGGGATTGCGCAATCATGGAACGTTTACAGCTGAAAAGAATGCTGGAAGCTTTTTTCACTGAGGATATCGGGAATGGCGATTTGACGTCTTCCCTGATCTTCGGGGATCAGGTCTGTGAAGCTGTCATTCACAGTAAGGGCAGCGGCATCTTCGCGGGCAGCGATATGATCCGGGAGGGCTTCGCGCTGCTTGATGCGGACATTGAGGTTGAGATGTGCAGGAGAGACGGAGATCCACTGGGACCCGGCACTGTTATTGCCGAGCTAAAAGGCCGCGCGGCGTCGCTTTTGACGGGAGAAAGGGTCGTGCTGAATCTCATTCAGCGAATGTCGGGTATTGCGACTTTAACAAGGGAGTGTGTGACAAGGCTCAATGATTCAAGCATCCGTCTCTGTGACACCCGAAAGACCACTCCCGGTCTAAGAACGCTTGAAAAATACGCTGTTCGCATTGGCGGCGGTTATAACCACCGCTTCGGGCTCTATGACGGCATCATGATCAAGGATAACCATATCGCCGCCTGCGGCTCCATCAAGGAGGCTGTTGCCAAGGTCCGCAGCGCCGCGGGACATATGGTCAAGATCGAGGTGGAAATCGAGGATGAGGAGCAGCTTCAGGAGGCGATTGAGGCAGGCGCGGATGTCATCATGTTTGATAACTGCCCGCCGGATACGGTCCGCAAATTCGCCGCACTGACCCCGCCGCATATCGTGACAGAGGCTTCGGGAGGTATTACCCCGGACAGCCTGCCTTTATTCCGTGGGACTGGAGTGAACTGCATTTCGCTCGGATTTTTGACGCATTCGGTGCAAAGCCTTGATATCAGCATGGACGTGAAAATATAGAATGGCGTGATTTAAAAAACTATGGGAGAGGAATGAGGAACAATGTCTATTCTGGAAGCGTTGAACGGGCGGCACGGAATGATGCCGGAGCATTATAAGCACATGTTGACAGCCGAGATGGAGCAGCGGGTTATTACGCTCAAAGAAAAGTTCGGCAAAAGGCTGCTCATCCCCGGCCACCATTATCAGAAGGACGAAGTGATTCAATTTGCCGATATTACCGGCGATTCACTGCAGCTTGCGCAGCAGTCCGCAATGAATACAGAGGCTGAATATATCGTATTTTGCGGAGTTCACTTTATGGCTGAAACCGCCGACATGCTGACCTCGGAGCAGCAGACGGTCATCCTGCCTGACATGCGGGCAGGATGCTCCATGGCTGATATGGCGGATATCATGCAGACGGAGAGGGCGTGGCAGGAGCTGCAGACCCTGTTCGGAGACACCATACTGCCTTTAACATACGTGAACTCTACTGCAGAGATCAAGGCTTTTGTCGGGAGAAACGGCGGAGCTACCGTGACGTCTTCCAATGCCAGCAAAATAGTGGATTGGGCGCTCAAGCAGAAGCAGCGGATCCTCTTCCTGCCGGATCAGCATCTGGGACGGAATACCGCTTATGATTTGGGCGTGCCCTTGGAGCAGATGGCGGTATGGGACCCGCATCAGAACAGACTGCTGACGGAACAAGACCCGGAAACCATCAAAGTTATTTTATGGAAAGGGCACTGCTCTGTGCATGAGAAATTTACTGTTGAGAATGTGCTTAGGCAAAGGGAGACGGACCCCGAAGTCCGCATCATCGTGCATCCGGAATGTTCGCATGAAGTGGTGCAGCTGGCAGATTGCGCGGGCTCGACCAAATTCATCATCGAGACGATCCGCAATGCGGCGCCAGGCACCAAATGGGCGGTAGGCACAGAGATGAACCTTGTGCAAAGAATCATCCGCGAGCACCCCGAACAGCACATTGTTTCCCTCAATCCCGACATGTGCCCGTGCCTGACCATGAACCGTATCGACCTTCCTCATCTGTTGTGGTCGCTTGAGTCCATTGATCAGGGGAATCCGGCAGGAATTGTAAAAGTGCCGTCCCATATCCAGCGCGAAGCGGTGCTGGCTTTGGACAAAATGCTCCATATTGTTTAACATGTAAGGATACAGACCTAAGCCGCCAGCTTGGGCTGTATCCTTTTTTTCGTACAAAAGCGTTCATTGCCAGGCAAAACGGGTATTAAGACAGCAATGAAGGAGTGAGCGCATGACAGCAAGAGATTATTATTTCGATAATGTAAAATTTGTATTGATTGCACTCGTCGTTACCGGACATTTGATTGAGCCGCTTGGCTCAGAGCCTTTTTTGCGGCCGCTGTATTTGTTTATTTACGCTTTTCATATCCCGCTGTTTGTTCTGGTATCAGGCTATTTCTGCAAAAACCTGAGCAGCAGCGAATATACCAACAAGGTGATCAGCAGGCTGGTTGTTCCTTATGTTATTTTCGAAACGCTGTATTCTTTGTTTGATTATTACGTGCTCGGTGAACAGACGCTGAAGTTTTCCTACTTTACGCCATATTGGCTGATGTGGTTTTTGTTCAGCATGATTTTGTGGAAGGCGGCATTGCCTTATGCTGTCAAAATCCGCTATGCGCTGCCCATATCCATCATCGTTGCCATTCTGGCCGGTTACGCGAATGATGCCCAGTATTATGCAAGTATTTCGCGCACATTGGTTTTCTTCCCGTTTTTCCTCGCCGGTTATTATTTGAAGAGGGAGCATATTTCCCGTCTGCGGACCCCGCTAATACGATGTATAGCGGTTATCGTCGTTTTGGCAGCAGCCGCGGTAATGATTTTGTTCGGAAACGGTTTTGAGGAGAAATGGTTTTACGGCAGCGTTCCTTATGAAGCCATAGGGCACCCGGAATGGAGCGCAGGCCTGTACCGGGCGGCTGTATATGCCGGGACGGTTTTGCTTGGTGGAGCAGTGTTGGTGCTTGTGCCGGAAAAAAGGATTCCGCTGATTACCGCCGGAGGAAGAAATACGCTGTACACCTACCTGCTGCACGGATTCATCATCAAGTATTTGGCGAAGGCCAGTGGCTTTTACGCGTTGCTCCGCTATCCGGCGCTGCAGATGCTTCTTCCGGTGGCGGGAATCCTACTGACTGTACTGCTGTCAGGCGGCGGCATCCGTCACTTGTTTAAATGGCTGGTGGAGCCGCGGCTGAACAGATTGTTTAAAAAGCCGCTAAGCAATCGGAGCCAAAGCCATACCATAAGCAGATAGATTCGTATAGACAAAGGGAGTGCATTCCTTGAAAAGAAAATACGGAGACCGTTCAGATTGGGAGCGTGTGCTGGATAGAGAATATGCACAGTCGTATCTTGAAATGGAAAACTATAAAGGGTACTTAATTCCCTTATAAAAGGTGGAAATTTCACGTTATTGAAGCTTTCAGAGGAACATAAAGATTTCCTTTTACAAAAACTCCAAAAGTGATAAAACTCTATTTGGCACATTTCTTTCTTACGGTTGTGATATCGCTTATTCGGACGAAAAAAGCAAAGTTACTTTTTTAACGGTCGTGTGCGCGTTTATTTAGGCGAAACAGTCCCTTTAGCTGTTGAAAAATGGGACATAAGCTCGCTGGCAGCCGTTACATCTTGAACCCCCACGTTTTTGCCCAAATAGCGTCGCTTACAACCGCTAGAATTTTCGCGCTTTTTACGTATCCGCACTTGTTCCACGCTCAAGCGCCCGCACCTCTCAACAGACGAAAGGAGTGTCCCAGGTTAAGAATGATATGCTCCCCATATAGTAGACAGGTGAAAAAACAAAAACCTGTTACTGTATGGGGAGTATTTTATGGAGAAAAAGAAATTTACGGCATTTGAAAAATTAACGATCCTTCAAGAAATAAAGCAGGGATTGATCGGGA
>NZ_JBJURI010000063.1:0-9595 GCF_046098255.1 Paenibacillus jiangxiensis | reverse complement strand
TGGGTCACATTTGCCCGGTCGAACGGACGATGTGTACGCAGGCGGACAAAGCCGATTTTGGACAGATAGACGTATCCTTCCCGGGCGAAGGTCTTGCTTACCGCACCAGGCTGAGGGTACGTAAAGGAGAGATATCGGTCGGATGACTTATAGTGAGGAAAGCCCGCATCGCCGCGAAAGAACCGCTGATAGGCATGATCCAAACGCCGCAGGCAATCTTGCAGCACTTGCGAATGAACTTTTTTATATTCGGGAAATTCCTTCTTGAAGGCGGGCAATTCATTCTGCTGCATGGCGTAGGTGACGGTTTTGCCCTCTTGGTTGTAAACGGTATCCCGTTGCTCCTTCGCCCGATTGTACAACTTCCGGCACAAGATCAACGTTCGAATCATGCGTTTTTCCTGTTCGGGTGTCGGGTAGAGGCGAAATTGATACGTGATTTGCACGATGGGTCACCGCCTTAATGAGAACGTATATTCCCATCATATCACACAAACATTCGACTAGGAAAGCGCGCGCCTCATACAATAGACAAGTGCATTTAGGCTTCGCCTAACCGAGATTCATCCCCTACCTGTAGAGGAAGGGGACTTCTCACGGAAAGCTGTTAAATCCCCTCCAATTAGTGATGTCACCTCGAAATCACCTAACACTTCCATTCTATGGTGATTCCATAGTGATGTCAATATGAATGTATTCTTGGTGATTTCTCAGTGATAATATAGTGATATCACCTAAAAGGAGAGACAATTGTGGCAACTAATAAAAGGGTCTTTACTTTACGATTAGAGGATACGAACTTTCAAAAAATAAAATTTATTGCAGACAAAAATAAACGTTCCATTGCTATGCAAATTGAATATCTAATTGAGCAGCATATTCATGATTACGAGAAGAAAAATGGCCCTATTCCTGCAGATGATTAGTTTAATCCTTTAGTATCAATCTGTGTGCTGCACCGGTTTCAGATAACGTCCTTGTATTCACGACGTGACCCAACCTTAAATAGCTCTTATCTTAGGTTGGGCCATTTGTTGTCACCGTACACCAATCAAGTTTTTTCATCCTGATTGAGTATGCTATTCTTCACCTGACTTACCTTAATTTATTCAATTCCTTTACTACATCATCCTCTAGCTCTTTGCGCGTTCAAGCAACATTGCCGAAGACGAAAATAGCACATTGGAATCAATTTTTTTAATAAATTCCTTGTTTTGGATTTTACACATGTTTATGACTGGGAGTTTCGACATTCGCGTGTTAGAGTTCCTAAGTGCACTTGTAACATCCATAGAGAAAAAGGGGAAGATTGTTAAATGAAGAAAAATGCAATTGTATTGGCAGCTTTAACGCTCATGCTGTCAGGCTCTATTGTATTCCCTGCCGTGTCTTCGGCAGCAGAGGCGGTCGCCACGCCTGAATCCTCCAGCACAAACAACGTACCTAGTGAAGAAACGGTTCCCGCAGATGAAACGGTCAGCGATGAGGGATCATACGAGGACCTGGATCCTGTG
The DNA here is from genome assembly GCF_046098255.1 of Paenibacillus jiangxiensis. Taxonomy (NCBI): domain Bacteria; kingdom Bacillati; phylum Bacillota; class Bacilli; order Caryophanales; family Paenibacillaceae; genus Paenibacillus; species Paenibacillus jiangxiensis. The sequence goes on along the minus strand of NZ_JBJURI010000063.1, from coordinate 8,081 downwards.
CTTGTGCAGGAGTATATGGAGTACTTGGACTATTGGGATCAGTTGGACCAGCTCGATGTTTATGAAGATAAAGCGGTAGATGGGTATAACAATGCGCCCGGACTTACCAACGCTACCCGCAAGCAGATCTTTCTTGTCCTGAACAACACTGTTATTCCTAACTATACCAAATACGTTTCAGGACTTAAACAAATTCAACCTTCCAACTCGGAGCTTGCAGCGATTCACCAAAAGCTTGTCCGCGGCTCTTACCTGCAGCTTGAAGATATGATGCTTTACAAAAAAGCGGTGTCCAAAACGAAAATCAACTGGTCTGTGTATTATCAATCTAATGCCAAAAATGCTGCAGGCAAAAAGCTGCTTGAGCAGGCTGAAGCAGAGCTGATTAAATACGAGGCCAGATTCGAATGATTTAAACCTCTAATTTCACAGCTTCAAATATCTAGCAAAAAAGAACCGGGTATACCGATTCTTTTTTGCTAGAATAATAACTAACTTAATTCTCTCTCAAAAAGTCATATACGCAATTCTAATGTTTTCAATTCCGTCCTATTCCTCCATACCTCTCTCTTCATAATACGTAGCTTTCTTCCAGCGCTTTTTTAAACACTTCAATGGGATACTTGTATTTTATAGCTTTATAGATGAATCGATTATTCCATTGATTTCTTTCTATTCCTTCTACAAATTCTCGCTCTATGATTTTCATCGTATAGATTATTTCATTTAATGTTCCTATCACACTTCGATTATTCGTAGTTGAAATAATCATACCCTCATTCTCTTCAATGTACCTGCTGATTATTTTTTCTTCGATTTCCTCACTCCTTAAATAATTTCTTAGTTCATTGACGAATAACTCTTCTACATTTTTTAATTGTGCCTTTTTAACTCCCACGATCGTTAAACTTAACCTGGATAAGTCATTCATAAATACGATTGTTTTTCGTCTATTTAAAGTAAACACATTGGCGTGCCATGTATTTAACGGAACAGATATATCTGTTTTTTGTACTTTACTATCCATTTCTTTTAGCAGTTTTTGTGTTGCTCTTATAATGAACATTATTATTCTCCTTTAGTGATTCAGGCCAATTACACATTGCAACTCCCGTCGGTACAGCTATGATCACCTTCTGATTGATTCTCTACTTCTGATGTTAGGGGTTTGCTTTCTTTTTCCCAAATCGTGTTTAGAATATTTAAAAAAACTTCCTCTGACTGAGCTCCTAAAATCAAATATTCGTTATTAAAGACAAATGCCGGCAAGCTTGAAATCGTTAGCTTTCTGGCTGCGGCGATGTCTGCCTTGACCGCATCTTTATAAGCATCGGAACTTAACATATCGGCCACTTCCTGTTCGTTAAGCCCGGCCTCTTTGCCCAAGGAAACAAGCACGTTGTGATCGGCAATATTTAAGGATTGGGAGAGATAGGCGTGAAAGATTCGTTCGGTTAACTCCGTTCCTTTGCCCGACTTCGCTGCAAAATGCACCAGACGATGCGCATCAAATGTATTGGATATCACTATGGGATCGTAATTAGCGCTCAGTCCCGTTTCGTTTTTAATCATTTCCGCCACCTGTGCCTGCTTGGCTTTCAACTGCTCGACAGTCATGCTCTTTTCAAGAGCAAGCTGCTGGAGACTTAATGTTCTGTTCTCCGCATGAGGGTCGAGTTGGAAGCTGCGGTATACCATTTCAATTTGATCCCGATTTGCAAATTTGTCAAGCGCATGCTCAAGTTTTGTTTTTCCGATCACGCAAAAGGGACATCCGAAATCTGACCATACATCTATTCTCATTGTCTATTCCTCCAATAATAAAATGTTCATGCGATTCTTGTTGATTTGTATGATGCTCTGCGCCAATGGCGGATCACTCTGCTTCCTGCTGTCCCTGCTCTGGCGCTTTTTCTTTACGGAGGAAGAGACCGAGCACAAGCGCAACGAGTGCGATGATCACGCCGAACCAAAAAGCGTTGTTAATACCTGCTGCCAGCCCCTTGGTGATTTCAACGGAAGACGCCGGATCACTCACGTTACTCAAATACTGCTTCTGTCCGCCCGACATAATACTAATGTAGAGGGCAATACCGATAGCGCCGGATACCTGCTGCAGCGTATTCAGGATTGCTGTCCCGTGTGGGTGCAGATGACGAGGCAACTGGTTAAGCCCCGCTGTCTGTACAGGCATCATCACTAACGCGCTGCCAACCATCAGCGTAATGTGTGCCGCGATAAGAAATCCGGTCGTTGTCGTTTCTCCAAACCTGGTAAATAACCACAACGAAACGACGGCAATAACAAGTCCTGGAATGACAAGCACTCGAGGCCCGAATTTATCAAAAAGCTTGCCTGAGATTGGCGCCATAAGCCCATTCAGAATTCCCCCAGGCAACAGAACCATACCTGATTTGAAGGCGGTCATCATCAACACACCTTGCATAAACATAGGAAGCATGATGGCGGATGAGAAGAACGTCATCAAAAGCACAAACATCAGTACGGCTACAAGCGCAAATACGGGATACCTGAACGCCCGCAAATCCATGACAGGTTCTTTAAGCAACAATTGCCGCCAGATGAACAGAACCAGGGCAACGCCCCCTGCAGCAATCGTCCAAATTACCAACGGCTGTGACCAGCCTTGTTCACCTGCACTGCTGAACCCATAGACAATTCCGCCAAAGCCGATGGTCGACAACACAATGGAAAGGATATCTACTCGCGGTTTGGTCACTTCCGACACATTCTTCAGGACAGCGGCCCCTACAATTATGGAGAGCAGCGCAAACGGCAACACCAGGTAGAACAGCCAGCGCCACGAAAGCCCATCAACAATCAAGCCCGAAAGCGTCGGGCCGATCGCCGGCGCGAACATGACGACGAGTCCTAACATCCCCATGGCGCCTCCTCTTTTTTCCGGTGGATAGATGGTCATAATAATGTTCATAATCAGAGGCAACAGCATACCGGTGCCAATTGCTTGAATAATTCGCCCTGTCAGCAGCACGCCGAATGCCGGTGATACCGCCGAAATAAACGTACCAGCGAAGAACAGACTCATTGCCGACAGAAACATTTGCCGGGTTGTAAACCATTGCTGCAATACCGCTGTCACCGGAACAAGTACGCCAACCACAAGCAAATACGCGGTGGTAAGCCACTGAACCGTTGTCGCAGATGCATCAAACGACTTCATGAGTTCGGGGAAAGCATTTCCCATTAGCGTTTCATTCAAAGCGGCCACAAACATACCGACGATTAGCGCCATCATAATCGGACCACGCTTCAAGTTATTTAAATCGATCATAAAGTTTCTCCTCCAAGCTTATCTATAGATAAGGAACCGTTAAGTTTTCATTCCTCAAACAAGTATATAAACGATCTATTATATCTATAATAAGAGCGCAAAAAGTGTATTACTTCTTGTTTGTTCTCTGCTTGCAACGTTTGAAGGCCTCATCCAGTACCGCCTGTATCGTATGTTCATGCAAGTATTGATACAATTGCTGTTCCGCGCCATTCATCACTCTCTCAACCAAACATTCATTTTTTTTCGATCGGCTCTCGTCCCGCAGCTCATCACTCTCCTGTTCTGCTAACAGCCGATGCTGCAGCGAGCTCGAAATCGAACATTCGAATAGCCGCTGCCTTCCTTCAATCACTTGAATCACATCAAGAAACGTAATCTGTTCAGCTGGCCTGGCAAGTTCATAACCGCCGTTCACTCCAGGTACGGCACGAACGAGTCCATCCTGTCTCAGCTTTGACATGATTTTGGACAAGTAGCTTTCAGAAACGCCAAGCGCTGAGGATAATTCCTTAATCCCGACATTATGGCAGCGCTCCGAGAGTCCCAATTGAATTAAAGCGTGCAGGGCATAATCCGTACTTTTGGAGAACTGCAAACGAACTCCCCCCTTTCTCTAAATAATATATTGTAGATCCACAATATCCATAATAAGTGATTTGTTTTGGGATTGCAAGAAGAAACTGATTGGACCGATGTTCGGCCCAAACGGCCTCCTCCGTGCAACCCGACAGGCAAAGTGCTTCGACTGAAAAAAATTGCTGTACTACATTCAGGCATCCGTTAATGCATCTATAATTTTTTGCCCCGTTTGCTTCCCGTTCTCAATACAATCCGGAATGCCGACCCCGTAATAAGAGCAGCCCGCGAGAATAACGCCGGGATGGCTTGCTACCAGCTTGTTCTCCAGCGACCGGACAATATCCGGATGCCCGAGATGGTAGTTCGGGATGGAATCCCGCCATTTCGTTACCTCGCAGGTCACGGGGCTGTCCGTAATGCCAATGCTTTTCTCGACATCGCTGACGGCCACGTTCATCAGCTCTTCCTCTGTCAGCTGCTGCAGCTTGTCAAAATGCGGATTGGAGCTCTTGTAGAACATCCGGATCAGGAGCCGCTGCTGTGCAGAGGTATGCTCCCATTTGCGGCTTGTCCAGGTGCTGGCATCACACACGAGACCGCTGCCCTGAGCGGCAATAAAGCCTGTGCCGTCCTCCGGCAGCAGCTCATCCGGGACATCATAGCCGAGATACACGCTGATCAGCGACCGACTGCTCAGCCTGTCGAAATCATCGTTCAGCGCTTTATCCTGCAGCAGCGAACGCGCGGAGGTGTGCACCGTGCCCAGAACGACAAAGTCCGCTTCCAGCATACGTCCACCCGCTAAGGCCACTTCATAACGTCCGCCTGCATTTTTTACACTAAGGGCCTGTGTGTCCTTCAAAATTTCCACATCATTCAGACGGGCTTCTAACCTGTCGATCAGATCGGAAACTCCATGATGGAATGAAATAAACTTGCGGCCGTCTCCTCGCAGGAACCTGTCTCTGTTCTCGCCAAGGCCCTTCATGATGCTGCCGTAATTATTTTTGTATTCCAGCAGAAACGGAAAGGTAGAAGCTATCGTCAGATTGTCCAGCTCGCCTGAATATACACCGGAGATGACCGGCGAAATCTGTTTACGTACAAGCTCCTCACCCAGAAAATGCTCCAGAAACGCACCCAGGGAGTCATTCTCCGTGAACGTCTCATTCGGAGTGTAATAATCCTGGAGCGCGGCTACCTTGCCCTCCGCCGAGATCAGCTCGCTTTCAGCCAGCGCCTGCAGATTGACGGGGATGCCGAACACTGCCTCCGCAGGGAGCTTTTTCAGTTTTCCGTCCGAATAAATAAAGGATCTGCCTGTTGCATTGTATACAATCTCCCCGGCCAATCCCAGCTCTTCCATCAATCCCGGGTCATTTTTACGGGCCACAATGGAATCCGCGCCAGTCTCCATAATAAAACCGTCCTGGCGAACTGTTCTGATTTTGCCGCCAAGCGTCTCGTCCGCTTCCACAAGGACAAGCTTCAGCTGCAGATTCTGCTCATTCATGGCCTTTTGCAAAGTATACATGGCCGTCAGGCCTGTAATTCCGCCACCTATCACCACGACAGTTTTCAAATGTGAGCACCTCAATATGAGAAATTAAGTCTACAAAAAAGTATAACACAAGCTTCACACACGTTTCTGATACAAAAATCATTATCTTGAATGATCACCAAAAAAAATTCTTCGTCTCTTCAGGAAATACTGTTGACATGTCCATACCTTGTAACTATTATAGTTACATGAAATCACTACACGAGTGATGAGTCAAACCATTCAAACCCCGGGAGGTTAACGAACATGAAAATTGCAGTAATTGGAGCCAGCGGTAAAGCCGGAAGCCTGATCGTTAAAGAGGCGGCGGACAGAGGCCATGAAGTGACAGCCATCGTCAGGGACGCATCGAAGGTAAGTGGAACGGCAGTCCTTGAAAAGGATGTTTTCAGCCTGACAGCAGACGATCTTAAAACTTTTGATGTCGTCGTAAATGCGTTCGGAGCGCCTCCTGGCCAGGAGTATCTGCATGTAGAAGCAGGGCGCGCGCTGATCAGCGCCTTGAAGGGAGCTCCGCAAACCCGCCTGATCGTCGTTGGCGGAGCAGGCACCCTGTATGTGGATGAAGCCAAAACCGTCCGCCTGGTCGATACACCGGATTTTCCAAAACAATTTTTCCCTACAGCCTCCAACCAGGGGCAAAATCTGCAGGATCTGCAGAGCTCAAGCGGCATTCAGTGGACCTTTATCAGCCCTGCGGCCTTCTTTGACGCCAAAGGCACAAGAACGGGAGCATACCAGACGGGCCAAGACAACCTGTTCTTCAACGCGAAAGGCGATAGCTACATCAGCTATGCGGACTTTGCCATCGCCGTCGTGGATGAGGCCGAGCAGGCCAATCATGTGAATGAGCGCTTTGCCGTAGTGGGAGAAAAGAATTGAGATAGCGATTAGTTGCTGCATAGGGCAGCTAGCCCTCTTCCGGGACACGGTTCGTTCTGCCAGGTTCCGCGTATGAAGAGGGCTTTTGCTTCCCGCCCAGGATAAATATAGGTGCTATATAGGAACCGAAACTATGGTAAAATAGCCATACTGCATTATTTTTCACGAAAGGAAGCTGTAAACAATGATCAGTACCCGTTTTGCCGTAGCCATCCATATTCTCTCCCTGCTGGAGTACAATAAAACGGGTGTAAATACATCCGAATTTATAGCAAGCAGCGTGAACACCAACCCGGTGGTCATCCGCCGCATCATCGGCATGCTAAACAAGGCCGGACTCGTGGAGGTCAAAGCCGGCGTAGCCGGGGCCAAGCTGCTGCACAGCATTGACGACATCACCCTGCTCGACGTGTACCGTGCAGTCAATGTCGTGGAGGAAGATGCGCTCTTCTCCGTGCATGAAACGCCGAATCCGGATTGCCCTGTCGGGCGTAATATCCAGTCCTCGATCGTACCCGTGTTCTCCAATGCGCAAAGAGCCATGGAAGAGGAACTTCGGCATGTCAAGCTGAGCGAGGTCGTGTATGATATATCGGCCAAGGAAGAGGCCCATACCAAATAACGCCCCTTCTCCTTACGGAGAGGAGCGTTATTTTTGTGTTAAGCTTGCACAAGCTCGAACAATTCCACAATCAGGACCGTATCATCATTCAGCTCCATGCCTGCCTCGGTCAAATTCTGCCACGCCAACCGGTGGTCCGCCTGAAATTGTGCGACATCGTCACCGTTTCCTTCCCCGCGCACAAGCCGTGGATCCGGATTGCCAAACGTCGTTTCAAACACCTCAATCAGTTTTACATTGCAGCACGGCTGGTCATGCTTATCATATACCGTGACGATGTGCCCGGCCGGCTCATAGGTTTGCCGCAGCTCCTCGGGGGAATATTCCTGCTTCGGAGCACAGGTGGCCGTCTTCTCTCCTCTAATAATCTGCTGAATCAGCATTTCTCCCAGACCGTTATCATTTTCCCATCCAAAAACCATTTTGAATGGCTGTATTGGAATCGATGACATCAAAATCCCTTCCTTTTGTAAAAGTCCTATCAAGTCTTTTGAAAAATCTGTGACCTTCTCCTTGGTTACAGTGCATGCGTGCCCTAATCCACATTAAGGCATACCAAATAACAAGAACCAGTTCACTACTATATTTTTAGGCAACAAAGCTCATGTGCTTCTTCAGATTTACAATATCTATTTAATAATAGGGTATATGATGTAGCTAACAAGCAGACCCAAAATAAAAGCAAGCGAGACATTAAGCCATTTGGGTCGCCCCTCTGAATCCGAATCCAAAATACCGGCGATACAAACTAAGATAAATACGCCAATTTTCCATGGTGTATTAAAATAAGGGTTAGCTAAGCCCGCTGCAAAAGCCACAACACGCAACAGCGTGCTCCAGAAAAAAGAAAGTTTGAAAAACAATTCTTAAACCACCTTTCTAACAGGAATCATATATCAACGGAAAATAAGCGTTTGATCTAGCAGTAAATCATTCCTCTTTAAATAAATACCATGAAAAGTGATAGGTACCGAAGTACCATTGAAATAATCACTTGAATTGAACTGCACCCCGTCAAGTTGACAGTACAAAAAATAAAAGATTACTAAGCGGCCTTGGTTCTGAATTCAATGGGACTGAGGCCGTTTAGTTTTGCCTGCAACCGTTCATTATTGTAAAAG
>NZ_JBJURI010000062.1:0-10898 GCF_046098255.1 Paenibacillus jiangxiensis | reverse complement strand
ACTGGGATACATGACACCTGTTCAGTACCGCCAAGAGGCCCTTAAAAAAGCTGTCTGATTTACTGTTGACAATCCAGTGTCACTTTGACCCACTACAAGTTTGTTTCGCTCTAAAAATGTGATATGATCATTTTAGGTCATTAATTAGATATGATGAAGGCAAAAATGGGATATTAGATGACATTTTAAGGACATTTTGAGTTATCAAATGCTTTTAGAGGAGGTTAGTATAATCGTTGGATTCATTCAAACAGGAAAATAAAATAAGACCTCTTATATATAAACCAGTGTTTTCTTACCCATATGATATGGAGATTTTTAGTGTATCTTCTCTCAAAGAGCGAACCCCAGAGGAAAGTATGAAAATCACTTATCGTTATGAGTTTTATATGCTCATTTGTGTCACCGAAGGAACTTGTACTCAATGGATCGATTTTGAGCCCATCCCTTGTAAGGAAGGAACTTTGATAGTCGTAACACCTGGACAAGTCCATAATTTTGGAAACGATGAGAACTGGGATGGATGGGTTATTCTTTTCCGTGACGAATTCCTTCTTCCTACTTCACTTACGTTGAATGAACTCAATTTAACGTTTGATATTGGCAGAACCCCTAAGGGTTTAACGCTAAATACTACAGAGCTACAGCGAGCAAACACGTTGATAGAGCAAATGGTTCAAGACTCCTTAATTCAAGTAGCTAAAGAAGATGTTCATATTTTGTTACGGTTTCAGCTTTATGCATTTGTAGCTTGGCTTAACCTCATTCAAAAACAAAAAAAAATTCCTTCTACTTCTCAGGTCTCACAAAAGTTTTTGAAGTTTCAAGAATTAGTGGAGAAAAATTATGCCCAATTAAATCATGTTAGTGACTATGCAGCCCTTTTAAATTGCACAGAAAAAACGTTAACACGGGTTACAGTCGCAGCTGTTGGAATAAGTGCTAAAGCTTTCATATCAGCTCGAATTAGTCTCGAAGCTAAACGTTTGTTAATGCATACAGATTACTTGATTAGCGACATTGCAGAAATGCTTAATTTCCAAGAAACGACTCACTTTAGTAAATTTTTCAAACGGGAAACTGGCTTTACGCCTGTAGAATTCCGAAAGCAGAACCTTTAATTATATATTTTTAACCATGCCTAAAGTACATGAATGGGGAACACCTCTAAAAAATTTGGCTTAACCATTACAGAGTTTTTAAGAACACACATTTGTTGTTCAACAGGGAGTGATACTGTGATACAAGGAACATTATTTGATAATGAACATGATCGACCGTTGGCTAATCGGGTGCGTCCTCAATCATTGGAGGACTTTATAGGACAAAAACATTTACTTGGCCCTGGAAAAGTTCTGCAAGATATGATTAAAAACGATCAAGTGTCTTCTATGATATTTTGGGGTCCTCCAGGTGTTGGCAAAACAACACTAGCTAAAATTATTGCCAATCAAACCAAGTCTAAGTTTATTGATTTTAGTGCTGTAACTAGCGGTATTAAAGATATCCGGAATGTAATGAAGGAAGCTGAGGGAAACAGGCAGCTTGGGGAGAAAACCCTTCTATTCATCGATGAAATTCACCGCTTCAACAAGGCACAGCAGGATGCTTTTCTTCCGTATGTGGAAAAAGGAAGTATTATTCTCATCGGTGCGACTACTGAAAACCCATCGTTTGAAGTTAACTCAGCCTTGTTATCTCGGAGCAAAGTATTTGTCCTTCATCAATTAAGCAGTGAAGATATTGTTGAATTGCTAGAAAAAGCGATTTTGGATCCTAAAGGATACGGAGATCAGAAGATAAGTTTTGAAGAGGGGGTACTTTCTGCTATCGCAGAATATTCAAATGGCGATGCCAGAGTGGCACTTAACACCTTAGAAATGGCTGTGCTAAATGGAGAGAAACAAGATGAAGCCATTCTAATTAGCAAAGAAGGGCTGCTTCAAATTATTCATCGGAAATCACTTTTATATGACAAAGATGGTGAAGAACACTACAATATCATTTCTGCATTGCATAAATCTATGCGAAATAGTGATGTAAATGCATCTATTTATTGGTTGTCACGAATGTTGGAATCAGGTGAAGATCCGTTATTTATCGCTCGTAGGCTGGTTAGGTTTGCAAGTGAGGACGTAGGTTTGGCAGACAATAGGGCATTGGAAATCACTGTTTCGGTATTTCAAGCCTGTCAATTGATAGGGATGCCAGAGTGTGATGTTCATCTAACACAAGCCGTTATTTATTTGACCCTGGCTCCTAAATCGAATTCCGCTTACATGGCTTATCGCTATGCGAAAAAAGATGCCTTACATTCCATGAGTGAACCTGTCCCATTGCAACTTCGGAACGCTCCAACGAAGCTTATGAAAGAGCTGAATTATGGCAAAGGGTATCAGTATGCCCATGACACAGAAGAAAAGCTAACAAAAATGCAGACCATGCCTGACTCCCTGATTGGACGTGAATATTACCATCCGACAACACAGGGATCTGAATCTAAAATTAAACAAAGGATGGAAGAAATTGCAGCATGGCACAAACAGAACAACAATCAAAAATAAATACATTGGAATATAGGAGAAAATTAAAATGAAATTAGAAGAAATCGTTGAATACGGTTTGTCATATCCAGCCTCATATGAGGATCATCCTTTTGGAGATGGTTGGACAGCCATACGCCACCAAGGAAACGAGAAGATATTTGCGTTAATATTTGAAAAAGATGGCCATCTTTGTGTTAATTTAAAATGTGATCCTGATCGATCCGAATTCCTTCGAAACGCATTTGAAGAAGTTAAACCGGGATATCATATGAGCAAAGAGCATTGGAATACGGTTATCCTAGATGGAGAACTTCCGGAGGATGATCTTCACGACATGGTAAAACATAGTTTTGATCTTACGAAGCCCAAACGTAAGGTGAAAAAATAACTTATTAGGAAAAATGTAATGGTGTTTATCTAGGGGGAAATCAAACAAACAGTGACAGACAAGACTTGGTAAGCATATAAAGTCTTGTCTGTTGCTGTTTATATATTAAACAAATTGATTCGTAACCCCCGAGCTCTTTATGTCATCGATGTTACTAGGTGAAATTGCATCAGAAGATGGGTCTATATAAGTTACTAACCCTAACAAAAAAGGTGGTATGTTATTGTATAATGCCCTTACGGAGCAGGGTTTTTACCATACTGAGAATAAAAGAAATGCGTTTAATCAATCTTCATCTCAACGCTTCTCTTTACTTCTTTTATAAAAATCAAAGGAAGTCTTCCTTACCGAGAACAGACGAAGAGCAAAACTACGTCATACCATGCATGTCTTTTCTTTTTGGAGGGGAACCTGTAAAGTAGTTCTTCGATAAATTCTGCTGCATCGAGAGCAAGCAAGTGGGGGAAACAAACTTGAAACACAGATATGAGTTTATTGAACATCATGATCATATGCCCTTTAAGCTATTTATTAACAGCATTGATCATATCCCGTTCCATTGGCATAAGGAGCTAGAGCTGATATATGTTCTGAAAGGATCGGGGGAAATCCATGTTGCCCAAGAGCATTTTATCCTGCAGGAGGAAGATCTGCTCGTTATCAACAGTATGGATGTGCACAAGATCGACAAAACGGATGAAGTCAACGTTTTGCTTACTCAACAGGTCGATCCCGGAATAATACAATCTCAGTTCCAACAAGACAAAAACCGGATTGACTGCAGCTAGGCCGGTGCACAGGGTTCGGGGAATCCCCATTTTATCTCCATTCGCTCCAGTATCGGCCAAATGATGTGGGAGTTGAACAAACAGGAGAAAGGCTACAGTGATAAAGTGATGGGGCATTTGCATCTGCTAATGGGCCAGCTGATTCGATATTTTTCTTCCTCTGAGCTGGTGGACGGCAGCAAGAACGCGAGCGATGTGGATCTCGAGCGGCTGCGTCGTATTATTCAATATGTCGACGAGAATTATATGTATAAAATCAATCTAAACCAGATGGCTGAGCAGGAGCATTTGAGCTTTTATTATTTTTCTCACTTTTTTAATAGTAAGATTGGAATATCCTTTCAGAAGTATTTCACTTTGATTCGTTTAGAAAAAGCCGAAACAAGGCTAAGGGAGACCACAAGCAACATTATTGATATTGCCACGGATTGCGGATTTGCCAATGTAAAGCTGTTTAATAAGGAGTTTTAAAGAGAAAATGGGCGTAACGCCATCAGAGTAGCGGCAGAAGCATGTGCGCCAGAACGGGGATAGAGAGGATAGCCGTCTCCCTTTAAAAGAAGATACACAGGAAAGTGGCTCCTACATAAAATTTGATACGGTGAAGGTCACCCGTACCTTTTACAGTTGTAATTGGTGGTATTATTTCAAAGAATTAACCTAATTAGTTCAATAAATAGATATCTAAATTTACACACCATTATAATATGTAATAAAAAAATTAACGTTATAAATTGAGAATCTTGGAGAGTTATTACCAAGATTCTTTTCTTTGTAATCAAGGCTAGGAGGTATAAAACAAACCACACTCTTCGTCTACTTTATACAGATAGCCCTTATACGGTGAAAGAGGTAAAGAAAGATGTTGCGGTCGCACCCATTATATTGACATACCTGAACAAAGATGGAGCTAATCATTGGCTAACAAAAAACTCCCGTCCTCATAAAGGGTCGAGAGTTAGACATCATGTTACGAGAAGAGAAATAAAATTCTCCATTTTTAAACAGGATACTCTTCCATTGGAGCAATCGCTTTTCATTTAGCTCATATCTATTTTGGAAGTAAAACCTAGTTAAGTGTCAATTACAGATGAACTCTCCAAAACCTAGCTTGCAATCCATCCACCATCTACATGAATGACTTCACCGTTAATATATGCGGCGCCTGGGCTAGATAGGAAGTGAATGGTTGCTGCAACCTCCGAAGGTTGCCCACCACGACGAGCGGGAACGACCGTATCAAGGTAGCTGGCATTCGACTCGTCATTGTCTTCGCCCGATTCCGCGGAGATCAAGTCACCAAGAAGCTCTCGAGAAGTAGCGAGAATTGATGTATTGATTACTCCGGGAGCAACAGAGTTTGCTGTAATACCATAAGATCCAAGATCGACGGCCAGACGGCGGGTCATTCCCTCAAGACCTGCCTTGGAGGCATCGTATGAAAGTCCATCAGGGGATGTGCGAGTGGCTGCGATTGAACTAATAGTAATAATACGACCTGATTTTTGACGAACCATTACCTCTGAAACGGGTTTTATAACGTTAAATGCGCCTGTGAGATTAACTGAAATAATCTTGTCCCAAAGTTCATATGTGGTTTCCTGAATACCGGCAAGACCGTCAAAGATGCCGGCATTGCTGACAAGAACGTCAATAGAGCCAAACTCCTTATCAATACTCTCAATTACCTCACGAACTTTGCGAGCGTCAGCCACATCAATGAGGTGGGTGGTGACGTGAGGCAAATCTGCAGAGATTTCGTCGAGTCTTTCCTGTGATATGTCGAGCAAATGTACGCGGTCGCCGGATTCGGCGAATGCTTGTGCAGTAGCAGCACCAATACCGCTGCCAGCGCCGGTAATTACAATGTTACGGGGATTAAATGACATAGTGTTTCCTCCTAGATATTAATCCTTCTGATAGTAGGATTGAATTTATTATAGCCAAGTTAATATGTTTAAAAACACATTGAACTGGCAATGAAATACACCATGAGCGTTGACATAGCTTCATGTGATGAATATAATCGTAGCACCAAATTTAGTGGTTTTATAGTAACAATTGTACAAATTTTTATAAATATAGAACCAGATTTAGAAGGAGAGAGAGTATGCGTTTCAAAACTTTACAAATTGGAGAAGATTTACGAGAACATATTTCTTACAGCAGCCATTCCATCCCACTGACAATTTGTATTGATCATTTTGATGATTACTTTAGGAATGAGTGGAGCTGTCATTGGCATGATGAGTTTGAATTTGCAATCGTCTTAAAAGGTAAAGCAGAATACACAGTTTATGATGGAACGAAACAAATTTCTACCAAAAAACTTGGTGAGGGAGATGGCATATTTATTAATACCGGAAGCCTTCACAGCGCAAAAGGAACGACACCAGGTACTGTTGTTGCAGGTTTTGTATTTCCACTTGCCTTTTTTGACATAAAACATTTTGAAACTATTTATCGCCAAAATATTCGACCGATTATAGATTCCGGGATTACTAATTTGTTCTTGACTGCCACAGATCAGAAAGACCAATTACTCTTATCCGGGATTGAAGAACTTTGTTCCCTTACTGAGCAGGAAAATGGTTATGAACTTCATTGCATCGAACTGGTCTTCAGAATTTGGAGGCTCCTTACTGCTCGGATTTTACATGATAAAAAAGAAATGTTTTCTTTAATTTCTGATAATACACAGGAACAACGTCTGAAAGAATTGCTATCCTATATCCATGCACATTTTAGCGAACGTATCAGCATTGACGAAATGGTGAAATCTGTAGGAATCAGCCGGACGGAGTGTTTTCGTTGTTTCCATGCAATCTTAAAAAAATCTCCAACAGAATATCTAACAGATTACCGTTTATCTATGGCTACTATGCTGCTGGCTAACACCAATCAGGCAATTTCGGACATCTCTTTTTCCTGTGGTTTTAACAGTGTCAGTTACTTTGGAAAATTGTTCAAGAACCAGACCGGACTCTCCCCCAAAAAATATCGGGATAAAGTTAGTTTTAAAAATTCAGAAATGCAAAATTAAAACATATATTGGTAATAATTACCTGTAAGACAATAACAAATAACTTCGTGAGTAAACACAAATAAAATATTTAAACCAAATTTAACTATGAAATTACCTGGTTGAATCACCATCATACGATAACTATTCTATATTGAAGGCAGAGTGAGAAAAATGATACAAAACAAATCAGATGATGCTATTGAAATTGTTGGTGCTTCTGAAAATAACTTAAAGCATATAGATTTGAAAATAGAAAAGGAAAAATTAGTGATTTTCGCGGGTGTTTCTGGATCAGGTAAAAGTTCTTTAGCCTTTGATACAATCGCAGTGGAGAGTAGTCGACAATGGCAGGCATCATATCCTCTTTATTTAAGAAATAAAATGCCGCATTATGAGCGTCCAGCCGTAGATTTTATTCGTAACCTTACTCCTTCTATTGTGGTAGATCAGAAACCTATGGGTACAAATGCTCGTTCTACAGTGGGGACTGCTACAGATGTAGCTCCATTAATCCGCTTATTGTTCTCACGTGTAGGATCTCCCAGTGCAGGTGGAGCTACAGCTTATTCTTTTAATCACCCATTAGGGATGTGTCCCACATGTACAGGCCTTGGAAAACGTTTAGACCTGAACGATGACAGCCTTTTTAATCCGGAAGGAAGTATACAACAAGGAGGAATACGGTTTAGTCAATTTTCCGCCGGTTGGCAAAGTCGATTATATTTAGATAATCCTTTTCTTGATTCAGAAAAAAAACTAATGGATTTCAGTGATGAAGAATGGAAAATACTCCAATACGGAACAGACAAACCATTGAAAATTGAATTAAAATCAAATAATACCGGTAAAACAGACAAAGTGGATTATGAGGGAGTTATCCCCCGTTTTCGTAGGTTATATCTCAATAGGGATATTTCTAAACTAAAAAAGAGTTTGCAAGATGAAATTAACTCTTTTGTACAATCTCGTCCATGTATTGCTTGTAAAGGTACAGGACTAAATCCAAATGCGTTAGCATCTAAAATCGACAACCATAATATTGCGGATTATTATGATCTTCAAGTAAGTGATTTGCTTCCTATACTTCAAAAAGTCAGTACTCCCGTAGGTACTTCGATCGCTAGGCAAATAGCGTCTGTCTTAGAACATATGGTTGAAGTGGGGTTAGGGTATCTGACCCTTTCACGGAGAACAGACACTCTGTCAGGCGGTGAGATTCAACGTCTGAAAATGATTCGTCATTTGGGAAGTAACTTAAGTAATATCACTTATATTTTTGATGAGCCTACTGCTGGACTTCACCCTGAAGATGCCAAACGAATTGCAAAGTTACTCTTGAAGCTGCGCGATAAACATAATCTTGTTATTGTAGTGGAACACAGCAGAAGCATGATTGAACTGGCAGATGAAATTGTAGAGCTTGGACCAAAAGCAGGTAATCACGGAGGTCATCTTGTTTTTCAGGGAACAGTTGAATCCCTAAAAAAGGCTGATACTCTAACCGCCCATGCATTGCGTGAGCCAGTGATTGTCAACAGGTCACCGCGAACTTGGAAAGAGGAATTTCTGATCGAAAATGCTACTACAAATAATTTAAAGGGTATATCTATTTCTATACCTAAAGGTGTATTAACGGCCGTTAGCGGTGTAGCGGGTTCAGGTAAAAGTAGCTTGATTCGTAAGGAATTTGTTTCTCTTTACCCATCATCCATTGTTATTGATCAGAAACCTATTGGTATCTCATCTCGATCTACTCCAGCCACATATACCGGGATAATGGATGAGATACGCAAAATATTTGCAAAGGAAAATGGTGTCGGTCCAGAGTGGTTTAGCTCAAATTCAAAAGGAGCATGTCCCGTTTGTAACGGAACTGGTGAAATAAAGCCTGATGTTGCTTTTGCAGATGCTGTAGCCATTGTCTGCGAAGAATGTGGTGGTGGTCGTTTTAATCCTGAAGCGTTGAGTTACAAATATAAGGGAAAAAATATTAAAGAGGTATTAGCACTCACGATTGATCAGGCACTACAATTTTTCTCAATGAAGAAAATACAAGAACGTTTAAAAAGTTTACAAGAAGTGGGTCTTGGATACATGGCTCTCGGTCAGTCTACAAGTACATTTTCAGGTGGCGAAAGTCAAAGATTAAAGCTTGCTAGTGAAATTCATAAAAAAGGAAATGTTTTTGTACTTGATGAGCCGTCCACAGGTCTACATCATAATGATATCAAACGGTTAACTGCGTTATTTAACCAACTCGTAAATCAAGGAAATACAGTTATCATCATTGAGCATCGGTTAGAAATAATAGCATTAGCTGATTGGATCATAGACTTAGGACCAAGCGGTGGACATGAAGGTGGACAAGTGATATTTAGTGGAACTCCTGTTGATTTAATGGAATGTAAAAAATCTGTTACTGCACATTATTTAAAATCAGTAGTAGAGGAGAACATCTAACTAAAACTTCCAACACATTATCTTATCATCCAGGTTATCGAGGACAAAAACATAGTCCTATTAAAGTCGCTACTTTTAGCGGCTTTTTTTATGTTATCGTTACAAGTTCTTGTCCACACAGTCCCATTGCGGATTAGATGAATATTGCTCAAAGTATTTAATGAAAGTTGAAGAAAAAACAATGTTCCATAACACATATGTACAAAATACGAGTTTTGTGAAAATGTATAAAGAAAACGGCCGCACAACGGCCATTTTCCAGTTGACCCGTTCACTTACTTATCCATATTGATTACGGCTTTTCTCATCTCTTCATCAGTTAAATGCGTATAGATCATCGTCGTTTGGATTGACGAATGCCCCAGCTGATTCTTCAGCCTTGGCACGTCGTTGTTCTCCAGATGGTAACGGGTTGCGAAGGAATGCCTCAAGGAATGCACCGTTAAAGCCGGTTTTCCGAATGCTGTCGCGTATTTTTCGATCAGCTTTTCAATCGATCTCGGCGTTAAGCGCCGGCTTTTGCCTTTGCGGCCGATCGGCGCTGCTATAAATAAGTAATTTTCCGATTTATCCGGAACGTATCGCGTTTCCCGGATGTTCAAATAGCTTTCCAGGTCCCATAGCGCTTGCTGGCTAAAATATACATATTGCTCCTTATTACCTTTACGCAGCACACGCACCTGGCCTTTATTCATATCCAAATCCTCGATGTTGATGCCTGCCACCTCGGATAGACGCAGCCCAGATCCAAGAATAAGCGATACGATGGCCGTATCCCGCTCGCGGTTAAACTCATGGAATCGTGCTATACGTTTGTTGTTTCTATGTATTTCACCGAAATCATGCGCCACAAACAGCCGAAACTTTTCAAAATCGTCTTCCCGCAGAATTTTGCCTTCAATACGGTTCGCAACGGTTTCCTGGCTTTCCTTGATGGAATTAAAGTCAATCTTGGCCATGACGTTCCGCTGGATATACGGCTTCAAATCCGGCGTTTCGGCTTTGTTCTGCAAATAATCGAACAGCGACTTTAACGCCGATAGCTTGCGGTTGATCGTGTATTTGTTGTTTCCCAATTGATATTCCAGGAATGACAGAAAATTTTCGACCTCACGCACCGTCAGTGACTCCAAAACCGATAACTCGATGTTTTTGCGTTGATCAGCAGCCAGTTTCTCAGCCACCAGCCAATCAAAAAAGATAAGGTAGTCGTGGCAGTAGTTCAGCAGCGTTGTATGTGACAGCTTGCGTTTGCGGCTATCGATATATTCGGTTACGTACCATGGGAGCTCCGCGCATTTATCATCAACGCGTTTTATGTAATGCAGCTTTATGTTTTTATCCATTGATTGCTAAACCTCCTTAATGTACAGAATAAATTATTTATATTTATTCGTCAAATTATTATTTTACGTAATAATATAGAGATTATCTAAAAGAAAAAATAAAACCGTAATTGCAGACATTTTCGGTGCTCGCCCAGATGACGATCGTTGCGCTGAATTGAACTGCTGCGTCCCCATTCGGCAGGAGAAGACGGCTTGGCCAGCCCGACTTCTTCAACACGGTTATGTCGTCCGGTAACTTCTTCCGTACCATTATTTCGCCGTGATTCGGTCAGACCCCCTAATTTTGGAGAGATGCCGAAAAAAAGATGCTCAGCCGTAGAATAGCTCGACTTTGCTCGTTCA
>NZ_JBJURI010000061.1:0-11881 GCF_046098255.1 Paenibacillus jiangxiensis | reverse complement strand
TCCCGATCAATCCCTGCTTTATTTCTTGAAGGATCGTTAATTTTTCAAATGCCGTAAATTTCTTTTTCTCCATAAAAATACTCCCCATACAGTAACAGGCTTTTGTTTTTTCACCTGTCTACTATATGGGGAGCATATCATTGTGTTGTCGGGGCATCCGCTTTTTTGCATTTCAAGAGCCCATAATTTACGTTAAAGGCACATGCAGTACAGCATATCCGTACCCGGATAGCCTGGCGTTCAGCACATCGCCCGAGTTCGTCCAACTGCACTCGCCCAACAGGAGCCTCCAGCCCGTTTCACGGACAGGAAAGGAGACGGACTGCTCCTTCGTATCCCTGTTCAGGAGCACGATGAGAACTTCATCCGCGCCGCGGCGCTCATAGGCGATGGCTGAACCGTCAGCCTCGGCGGAGAGAAACGTGATCGAGCCCTCCGCTCTCAGGGCAGGGTGGTCCCGGCGCAACTGGATCAGTTCCCGGTAAAAATGCAGCAATTCGCGGTCCTGCTTCGCTTCATTCCACTCCATACATTTGCGGCAGCCCGGATCCGGCCCTCCGTCCAGGCCGATTTCATCCCCGTAATAAATGCAAGGGGTGCCGATGTAGGTAAACTGAAAGACCGCAGCCAGGCGCATCTTCCGCTTATCCCCTCCGGCGAGCGTCAGAATGCGGGGGGTGTCGTGGCTGTCCAGCAGATTGAACGCCACTTCCGTCGCTTGCTTGGGATAGCGGGCAATCTGCTTGCCGATCCGGAAGGCAAAGTCTTCGGCATCCGTCTCCTGCTTGATAAAAAAGTCATTTACCGCATAGGTGAACGGATAGTTCATGGTCGCATCGAACTGGTCACCCTGCAGCCATTCGGAGGATTCATTCCACATTTCTCCGAGAATATAAGCCTCCGGGTTGGCAGCCTTGACCGTTTTCCGGAATTCACGCCAGAAATCATGATCCACCTCATCCGCGACATCCAGCCTCCAGCCGTCGATGCCGATTTCGCGGGTCCAGTATTCCGCTGCGCCCAGCAAATATTTTTTGACCTCAGGATTCTCCGTGTTCAGCTTGGGCATCATCGGCTCGAATGAAAAGGTATCATATGTCGGCACCCCATCCACGACCCTCAGCGGAAACTGTCGAATGTGGAACCAGTCTTTATACGCCGATTTTTCTCCCTTCTCAAGCACATCTACGAAAGGGGCAAAGGTGCGCCCCGAATGATTGAAGACCGCATCGAAGAGCACACGGATGTCGCGGCGGTGGCACTCGTTCACCAATCTTTTGAGCGTATCCATATCCCCGAAATGGGGATCCACCTTCATATAATCCTCCGTATCGTATTTGTGATTGGTAGTTGCCAGGAATACAGGCGTAAAGTAAATGGCGTTAATGCCAAGCTCATTCAGGTAGTCCAGATGATCGATCACGCCCTGCAAATCTCCCCCGAAGAAATTATCCCTGCGCGGCTCCCCTCCCCACGGCTCCGTCCCCTCCGGATCGTTCGACGGGTCCCCATTGGCAAAGCGTTCCGGGAAAATCTGATAAAATACGGCAACCTTAACCCAGCCGGGAGGCTTTAAGATATCGATCGGGTTAAGAAACGGATACTGAAACATCCGGTCAGGATTTTGCGGCTCCTCCGTGACAAAGTTGTTTTCATTCATCCAAATCCGCTCATCCCCGGCCTCCAGCACGAATCCGTAGCGCAAACGGCGGAAGCGGGGCTTGACACGGCATTCGTAATAGTCAAACATGCTGTCGCTGGCAAGCTTGTACATGGGGACGACTTCACGGGTCCGCTCCCAGTCATATTTATCCCCGGTCAGGGCACAGGCGGCAGTAAGGTCGTTCTTTTTCGCGCGCAGACGCAAATAAATGGTCTCCTCATCATAACCGAAGGCCCAGTTCCGCTTCGGATGGTGGTATACGGCTTCAAGCAGCATGAATCCATTCCTCCTTCAAATGCTAAGATTAGTGTTCCAGCGCCTTCATGCTGTTAAACAGGAATCGTGCTTCAATCTTATGTATTCAATATAGACATGTGGATGGAATATTTATTACCCGCAATAGGAGGGTATTGCACCAGATTCATGGGGGAACATTCCATGTGACAACGGATTAGACCGTTATCGACCGGAATTGACGGCTCTCCTGACAAAAGCTCTCAGCAATCCGCAATAATAGAATAAATACGCCAAAGGAATTTTATGTACAACCGCCGAAATGGAAAAGCATGTGAAAAGGGCGGGGCAAGCCACCGAGGCTGTGCGGCCGTCATGCTGGAATGTCGCCCTGTTTAATTCAAAATTACAGGAGGTATGGCGTATGCAAGAAACTGGAGTCACATCGGAAATTGCCAAGACATTGGGGGTCGGCGCAAGCACTTTGAGGAAATATGCTGCAGCTTTGGAGGAGAAGGGATATGTCTTCGAGCGCGCAGTCAACCAATCCAGAATATATACCGAGATGGACGTTGACTGCTTTCGTCACCTCAAGTCCCTGCTGCGGGAAAATAATATGACGATGACGGATGCGGTTGAGTCTGTTTTGACAGAGCTCAGACAGCAAGAGGAGCCCTTGCCTTTTCCCAAGGAACCATCACCTGATCTGATGGCGCTGGTGGAAGAGGTTACGGCGGCAGCTCCCGTGCTGCATAAGCCTGCTCCGTCTCATGAACAGGAGCATCCTCCTGTGGAGGAGATCTCCTCCAGCCAGGAGCACTTTCCTGTTGAGGAGGTCTCTTCCGGTCAGGAACAGGAGCGGATAGACGCCCTCTTGCAGTGGGAGGAGCTTCATCGCCGCATTGCCGAGCTGGAGGAGCAGCAGGAAAAGCTTCTGGAGACGCACAGCAGCCTGTCGGCCCAGCTGGAGGAGCAGCGGCGCTGGATCAAGGAGAAAACGGAAGAGGAAAGGGACCGGCAGCTCATTACGAATCTCCGCAGCTATCAGGGACGCAGAAAGAAGGCACGGAGTCCGCTGTTCAGCATTTTCGGCCTGCTTCCGCGCAAGAGCAGAGAAGCATAATCACGTTCACTAATGCGTTCACTCCTCCTCAGGCCTGCCCGTGATATAATGGGCGGTGAAGACGGGCCTGAAGCCTGTCTGCCCAAGGAGGAAAGGTATTGCTGGCATATTTACGCAGAGTACATGAAGCTTGGATGGATTATCCGCATCAGCCCGGCGAGGTGATCGGTGGCAGTTATAAGGTCGTCAGGCTTCTCGGGATCGGCAGCTACGGGCTTACCTATCTGTGCACTGACAGAGAGACCGGCATGAACGTTGCTGTCAAACAGACCAAGCCGAGCAAGCGAGCCCGTGCCGCCAAGCTGCTGCAGCGGGAAGCGGATATTCTGCAGCAGATGGGCCATCGCTGTATTCCCCGGTATATCGAGTGGATCGAGCTGGCGCGGAATAAGGTATACATGGTATTCGAATATATAGAGGGAAGCACGCTTGAGGATTTGATTTTCGGGCAAGAACAGAGATTCACGGAGACGGGGTGTGTCCTGTACACGCTGGAGCTGCTGGAGCGGGTCCGCTATGTGCATGAGCAGGGTTTTGTTCATATGGATATACGCATCCCGAATGTGATCCAGCGGGCAGGAGAGCTTCATCTAATCGATTTCGGACTGGCCCTTGCCATCGGGGAGGACCCGCAGGAGGTATTTCCCGGCTCCATGATACAAACACGCGATCCGCAGCGGCGGGAGGCCGCAATGTACAGCGACCTGTATGATATCGGGCATTTCATGCTGTTTATGCTGTATTCCTCCTATGACCCGGTTCCCGGACAAGAGCCTGCCGGATGGCAGGAGGAGCTGGATTTGCATCCGGAGATCCGTCTTTTCCTGGAGCGTCTGCTGCAGCTTGGCCCCAGGTACGAGGATTCGGCGGCAGCCCTGCAGGATCTTGAACGTTTGTCCCAAGTGCTTCAGGATGAAGTGTGAAAAATGGGATACTGTCTATGCCCTCTGCACGATCGTCTACATAAGATGATTCTGTGTAAAAGATCAACTGAGCGATCAGCGGAAAGGGGCAGTCTGGACAGTGAAAATCAAAGGTGTCGGATATGCGGGTGCCGGTCTTTACCCCGGATATGGCTTCGGTTACGGCGGTTTGGGATCTGTGGGGGCCATTCTGATTTTATTGATTTTGCTGGCCATTATCTCTCGTACATGGCTGCTGTTCTAAATAGCAAGAAGAAAGAACAGGCTATATCGAATGAACTGCACCTTCACTGTTAGTTGTGTCTAACAATTGGAGTGCAGTTCAGAATGGCCTGTTCTTTCTGTGTTCAAAATATGTTCCAGACTCAGGAGCTTGAGAAGCTGCGGTGTCTGTTCTTGTAATATCCGTGTCCGTGGCGGCTGTGTCCGTATTTCAGATCGGATGAAGACAGCTTTCCGACATAACCTCCGTGGTGCCTTTTCTGGTAATCACTGCTGGAGTAGCGTTTGTAATGCCGCCTGTCCGAGCTGCTGTAATGACGCCGGTGGGAAGAATGGGAAGCGGAATGCATCAGGCGGTGCAGTATTTTCTTAAGCATCGTCTTGTCCTCCTTGGTATAAGGTCCATGATCAGTATGGAAACCAAACCGTCTTTACTTAAAGTACGTGTTCAAAAAGTCAGGTTTTCAGCACCAAGAAGGTTGAATGAAGCTAGGGACTGAGGAGCGGAGCGTACTTAAGGGTACGTGAGCACCGGAAGTCCCGGCTGAATTCAAGATTCGATGTCGAATCCGCTTCCTGACTTCCTTCGTGATCAAAAGATGACTTTTTTGAACGACCTCTTAAAAAGATAATACGTACGAAGGACAGAGCGGTTGCAGTTATTCTTCCAGCATTTTGTTTTGGAAATCAGCCAGAATCCTGAACTCCTCTTCAAATTTTCGCGAAATCCGGATGTAAATCGGCAGTAGCTCACGGTACACTTCAACATTTTTTCTGTCTGGTACGTGACGATGTGTCGTTCCGATCATGCTTCCGACCGCGTCAAGGGAGTCGATCCGCTTCTGCGCGTATAGTCCAAGGATTACGGCTCCGAGACAGGAGCTTTCCAGACTCTCGGGAATGATAACTTCCTGATCGAAAATATCGGCCATCAGCTGCCGCCACAGCTCGGAGCGGGCAAAGCCGCCGGTCGCATGGATGACGGAAGGCCTGTCGATAACCTCCTCCATGGCAAGCATGACGGTGTACAGGTTAAACAATACGCCTTCCAGGGCGGAGCGAATCATGTGCTCCTTTTTATGCCGCAGGGTCAAGCCGAAGAAGGAGCCTCGTGCGTTCGGGTCCCACAGCGGCGCGCGCTCGCCGGACAGGTAAGGATGGAACAGCAGGCCGTCCGAGCCCGGAGGAACCTGCTCTGCAATCTTGGTCAGTACATGGTAGGGATCAAGCCCAAGCCGCTTGGCGGTTTCGACCTCAGAGGCGGCGAATTCGTCGCGAATCCAGCGGAAAATAATCCCCCCGTTATTGACGGGACCGCCAATCACCCACTGATCCTCCGTCAGCGCATAACAGAAGAAGCGTCCCTTCGGATCGGTGACAGGCTTGTCGACCACGGTGCGGATGGCCCCGCTTGTGCCGATGGTTACGGCCACGACCCCTGGCTTAATGGCGTTGACGCCCAGATTGGACAGCACGCCGTCACTGGCGCCCACGACAAACGGCGTCGATTCCAGCAGACCCATTTCCTTGGCGTAGACGGGATTCAAGCCGTTCATGATATGCGTCGTAGGCACAAGTGTTGACAGCTGCTTGCTGGTGACCCCGGCCACTGCCAAAGCCTCTTCATCCCAGTCCAGCTTCTCCAAGTTCATCATGCCTGTGGCAGAGGCGATGGAGTGATCCACGACGTATTCCTGGAACAACTGGGCAAATACATACTCCTTGATGGAAATATATTTATGCGCTTTTGCAGCAATATCCGGCAAATCACGCGTAATCCACATCAGCTTGGTAAGGGGCGACATGGGATGGACAGGCGTTCCGGTACGCCGGTAGATCGCTTGCCCGTTCAGCTCTTTTTTCAACACCTCGGTCCAATGAGCGCTGCGGTTATCCGCCCAGGTAATGCATGCCGTCAGCGGTGCGCCTCCTTCATCGACGGCCAGCACGCTGTGCATGGCCGAGCTGAAGGATACGAATAGGACCGATTGCGGCGGAACCCCGCTCTTGGCCATAACCTCGCGGATGGTTGCCACCACCGCCTTGAAAATTTCATCCGGGTCCTGCTCCGCCGCGGCTGGCACCGGAGTATTCAGGGGATAACCGACATTATGCTCCGCCCTAATGGTACCGTTCTCTTCAAACAATACCGCCTTTGTGCTCGTTGTGCCGATATCCACGCCGATCATATGATTGACATTTGCCATGGTGATTCTCCTCTCTAATTCCGTAGCTGTATGGCTCCTTTAATTCACACTACCACACTCAGCAGCATAATCAAAATGAAGGCCACGAGGGAGAGAATGGTTTCCATAACGGTCCATGTTTTGAGCGTCTGCGGCACCGTCATGTTGAAGAACTCCTTGATCATCCAGAAGCCGGCATCGTTGACATGGGACAGAATCAGCGAGCCTGCACCTGTAGCAAGCACAGCCAGCTCCAGGTTGGCGCCAGGTGTCATGGCGAGCACGGGAGCGACAATCCCCGCGGCAGTCGTCATGGCAACTGTGGCCGAGCCAGTGGCAACACGAATCAGCGCAGATACCAGATAAGCAAATACAATAACATTGACGTTGGCCCCGGTAGCCATTTCGGCGATCGCTTTGCCGACACCACTGTCAATCAGAACCGTCTTGAAGGCACCGCCTGCCCCGATAATCAGAATAATGGAAGCGGTCGGCGCAAGGCATTCACTGGTAAAGCGGGCAAGATCATTCTTGTTGAAGCCGCGGGCATAACCCAGCGTGAAGAAGGAAAAGACGGTAGCGATCAACAGGGCCACAACTTCGTCCCCGATAAATTCGAGAAATACGGTCAAACCGCTGGTCTTGTCAGGATCGGCGATCATGGCAATGGAACCGCTGAGCATCAGGATAACCGGCAGCAAAATTGTAAACAATGTAATACCAAAGCCGGGAAGCGGTCGTTCGTTTTTATTGGTGAACTGTTCGACAAGCTCGGGATTTGGTGTAACATGCACTCTTTTGCTGATCCAGTTACCAAATACCGGTCCAGCGATAATGGCAGTCGGAATGCCGACAATCAGCGCGTACAGGATGGTGCGTCCGATGTCAGCCTGGTACGATTCAATTGCGATCATTGGCGCGGGGTGCGGCGGAAGCAGGCCGTGTACCGTGGACAGACCGGCAAGCATGGAAATCCCGACTTTGATCAGCGACATATTCATTTTACGTGCAACGGTGAACAGAATAGGGATCAGCAGAATCAAGCCAACCTCGAAAAATACAGGTATCCCGACAATAAAGGCGACCAAGAGCATGGCCCAATGAACGCGTTTTTCGCCAAAACGGTCGATCAGCGTTGTGGCAATGCGCTCCGCCCCGCCGGATTCAGCCATCATTTTTCCGAGCATCGTACCGAGACCGATGACGATGGCAATCGATCCCAGTGTTCCTCCGAGACCCTTCGTTACAGAGGTAATGACGTCAGGCGCCGGCATGCCGTTCATCAGCCCGAGGAAAAATGCTGCGAGCAGCAGGGAGACGAAAGGATTCCACTTGAATTTGGCAATGAGCACAATCAGTAGAATGATCGTGACGAGCGCCCAGATCAATAAACTGGCGTTATGACTGAGCCCGAATAGGGATTGCATAGGTAAAAACCTCCTTGAAATCATTAGTCTGTATACTTGTCGACAACTTTAGCGAATGAAAACATTTCCGAAAACGGAAACGTGTTTTCATTTCGTTTTTTGCAGCGCTTTCATTGTACGGTTTACCATAAAACCAAATGGAATCAGTCCTAAAATGCCGATCCGCGAAAAGGAGAAAGCACACTGTCATTGACCGCATTGCGCGTGTCTTTGTAATGATCATTCACGAGATCAGCCAGCAGTTCCTCATCCCCGTCCAGTAAAGCGGCCGCGATCGTACGGTGCTTGGCAATGGTGACGAGCGACTCGTTGCTTCTGATGGAAAAACGCTGTTCCGTCGCGGCGAGCATCACGGTAAGGATGAGCTGTCTCATGCCGTTCCATGTATGCAAAATCCGTGTATGGCCAGCTTCCAGCACCAGCGTTTCATGGAACAGAAAGTCCTGCAGCGAAAACTCGGCGATATCCCAATGCTTGAAGGCGACTTCCATCTTGTCGGTAAGGCGTTCCAGCGCGGCTGCGATGGGGGCGGTATCTTTATGTACGAGACGCTTGACGGCAAAATGCTCGATCAGCAATCTTACATCAAACAGCTCCTCCATGTCCGCAGGCGACATGCCAATGACGACGGCACCCATTCGCTCAAGACGGATTAAACCTTCGCCGGACAGCACCTTCATGGCTTCCCTTACCGGGGAGCGGCTTGTCCCGAAATCGGCAGCGATCTGGTTCTCGGATAAAACCGTGTCTGGAGCATAGTGTCCCCGGATAATCTGCAATCTAAGCTCACAGGCGATTTTTTCACCCAATGAAGCCCCCTGCAGCCATGCTGCCGGATAATCCACGTTGCTCACGCTCCTGTCTCTTATAAAGTTCGTCAACATGTATACAGGTATACAAGTTAGAATTATTATATACACAAATTTAAATTCCTGTAAACGGTAACATTAAAATTTTAAGAAGATGACCCGGGCAAACGACGTAAATTCATGTGCGATGGTGTTTTCCTTTTGCCGCTTTTCGCGATACAATAGCAGATAGTATATCGGACGCATAAACTGCATCAAAATGAGTATACAGAGTGCCGGATTCCGGCGGCTTGCGTTAAGGGCGCAAATCCAATGTAAGGAGACTCTCCATGATTATTTTGAAGACGAAGGAACAGATAGAAAATATGAAGAAGGCCGGTGAAATTCTGGCCGCCTGTCACCGGGAGATCGCAAAGATGATCCGTCCCGGGATTACGACGCTTGAAATTGACGCTTTTGCCGAAGCGTTTATGAAAAAAAACGGGGCAACTCCCGAGCAGAAGGGGTATAACGGTTATCCTTATGCAACCTGCGGTTCCGTGAATGACGTGATCTGCCACGGCTTCCCGAACAAAACACCGCTGAATGAAGGCGACATCGTAACGA
This sequence comes from Paenibacillus jiangxiensis, assembly GCF_046098255.1. Lineage (NCBI taxonomy): Bacteria > Bacillati > Bacillota > Bacilli > Caryophanales > Paenibacillaceae > Paenibacillus > Paenibacillus jiangxiensis. The sequence goes on along the minus strand of NZ_JBJURI010000061.1, from coordinate 2,688 downwards.
TCGACATGGTCGTGAATTTAAACGGCTGGCTTGCTGATTCCGCCTGGTCTTACGCGGTAGGGCAGGTGTCCGAGCAGGCGCAGAAGCTGCTGGGTGTAACGAAGGAATCGCTGTACAAAGGTATCGAGCAGGCTGTTGTCGGCAACCGGATCGGGGATATTTCCCACGCGATTCAGGTATATGCGGAAGCTCAGGGCTTCTCCGTGGTGCGCGATTTCATCGGGCACGGGATCGGGCAAAGCATGCATGAAGAGCCGCAGGTTCCTCACTACGGTCCTCCGCATCGCGGCACCCGTCTGAAGGAAGGCATGGTCATCACCATCGAGCCGATGCTGAATACCGGAACCTATCGCTGCAAGATTGACGAGGACGGCTGGACGGCGCGTACGCAGGACGGGGGATTATCTGCCCAGTACGAGCATACGCTGGCGATTACGGCGGATGGGCCGATCCTGTTGACGGAGCAATAACGTTTGTGTCACTTCATTACAAAAGGGCCCCGGGTCTATGACCTTGGGCCCTTTAAAGTGCGGAGAGTGTGACCGTTACGATTTCATCCAGAACCTTGGGATCGGATGTCAGCTTGGTTACTTGGATCAATCCATACCGCGCATAATGCAAATATCTGGCCAGTGCGTGCAGGTCCTGACCTGGCTTCAGCTCACCCTGCTGTTCGGCACGAACCAGTGCATCGTAAAGCGCTTGTTCCAACCGAATCCTGTCCTGCTCAAAAAACTCTGCTACTTCGGGAACATGAGGTATTTGGTCGATGGCGCTGTACAAAATAAGGCACTCTTTGCGCCGCGCTTCATCCTTCAGGGTGGCGGCAACCTCGTGAAAAATATCATGAATTGCTTTTTTGACGGAATCCGCCTGCTGCAGATAAGCGACGACAGCGGATGATTTTTCACCCGCATAATGCTTGACCGCCTTAATGAAAAGATCCCGCTTTGTGCCATAGGTATCATACAGGCTTTGGCGGGCGATCCCCAGCCCTTCGAGCAGCACCTGCAGCGAAGTGCCTTCATAGCCATAGTGGCCGAAAATCTCCATGGCCTTGTGCAGAACGAGCGTTGTGTCAAATTCTTTGTTTCTTGCCAAGCGGGTGTACCCCCTTTCTCTCCAACCAAACTACCTTTTTCGGATCGTTCTGTCAAGAATCATGGGTATCGGGTAATGTGGTGCTCATTCGTTAGTATTGAAGCCAAGGTTGTAATCATAGAAGCGGCAATAAAAAAAGCCCGCCCCCACTTAACAGTGTGAAAGCAAGCTAAGCCGGTCGGACCATTATGGGTTGACCGGAGTGTTCGGCGTTTCGGCAGGGAACAGTTTGCGGTACTGCGTATACATATAAAGGCGCCAGTGCAGCAGCGTTCCGAATGCCAGTGTAAAGAATACCGAAGCCGTCTGAGGGATGGTGATATATTGCTGGACGAACTCGTGCAGCAGCATGCGGACAGCCAGCAGGCCGATCAGAATAAAGAAGAAGGCTCGTGATCGCTGGACAAAAACCTGTCCGTCCACCATCTCAAACTTGGTGCTGCGGATGAGCGGATAGGAGAAGATAAACCAACCCACCAGAAAAGAAATGACTCCCCAGAGCAGGGGAATACGGACTTCGGGGACAATAAACATCAGAAATCCCGTACTCATGCCGAGCGGAGGGATAATGATTTTTTTTACATTTATAGGACGGTGGCTGGCTTTCATGCGAATAAATATCGCGAGTACGGCCATAATCACCATGCCGACAGTCGCTCCGTACTGTAAGTAAGTAGTGTTGATGTGTAGCAACCTGAGAACCCCTTTCCAATGGGATCTGTAACGAGTTTTTGCAGTAAAATCTCACTTTTTAAGTATATCACAATTCGCAGGTCAACAGCCTCTGCAGGCTCGTTCCGCTTACAATTGACATAATTATGTCACACATCATCAGCATTTACGGCGTTCAAAAGCAAGAGGCGCAGTAACTCATTGGAGCTGCGCTTTTTCGTCTTAGTGGCTTAGCGAGTTAATCATTTAGTGGATAAATGATTAACCTGCTGAGTTACCATCTTCTTCTTTCCTGTCTGCTGATCACACTCATGGCTGCAATAATCAGGATAAACGCAACAAGCGCCAGCATCGGAATCGTAATAAAGCCGAACCAGTTCAGGTAATCCGTCTCGCAGGACACTCTGCCGCAGGAGGTGCTGGGAGTGGCGGCAGCGCGGGCGGCGGCGATGCGCTGAATGGTCACATGGTAGGCGGAAATGAGGCCGCCAATCACGGATAAAGGAATTATGTATACGCGGATGCCTGTATCCCCTCTAAAGTAGGCAATACCAAGCAAAACCGTGAGCGGGTACATCAGTATGCGCTGGAACCAGCACAGCTTGCAGGGCTCGTACCCCAGATATTCACTTAGAAAAAGACTGCCAAGTGTCGCCACACAAGCGACGATCCATGCGAAGAATAACATTAAATCAGATTTTTTTCCGAACATGAATGTTCTCCTTTTCTTTCAGGAAATTGCGCCTCAGTGATGGAACTTCACGATCCAATTCATAGCTGCAGTTATATTGATCATACTATAAGCGAATGAGGAAGAACAGTAGGTTGATTCTACAATCCGGGAATATTGGTGATTAGAGTCATAACCATTCACATTTTGCTACATATACAAAGAAGAACAGGAGAGTGTAAACC